>JAFSMW010000186.1 GCA_017447745.1 Thermoguttaceae bacterium | reverse complement strand
TTCTTTCGGGACTTCTTCCAGGGCGATAACCGCGTCGGCGTTTTGCTCTTCAAAGACATCCGTCATGCGGGCGACGACTTTCGCCTTGGCGTGCATGCCGAGCATGGAGTCTCCCAGTGCGACGACAAACGACTGCGTTCCAACAACCGGCGCAGCGCACAAAACCGCGTGTCCCAGCCCCAGTTGACGCCGCTGACGGGTGTAGAAATACTCAACGTTGGCGCGTTCAAAAGCAAGTTCCGCCAACAGCTCTTCTTTGCCCGTTCGACGGAGATTTTCAATCAGTTCCGCGTCGATGTCGAAATGATTTTCAATCGCGGTCTTGCCGGGTCCGGTAATAAACAGCATCCGGTTGATTCCGCAGGCGTTGAGTTCTTCTACTACATACTGAACCACCGGCTTGCGTCCAACAGGAAGCATTTCCTTCGGCTGGCTTTTGGTTAATGGCAACAGACGGGTTCCTCTGCCCGCCACTGGAATAACAGCTAATTCTACGCTCATGACGTTAAAATTGTTCTATTAAAAAAGTTTCATTCGACAAGCTAGTACTTGTGAACTAAAACAGGCATTTTGCCTGCCCAAAAGTATTTTTAACACGAAATACACGAAAAGAACGAAATAAACGAAAGGATTATTTTAAAAATAACTTTTTCGTAAATTTCGCTAATTTTATGTTTTTCGTGTTTAAAAATCCAATGATGTGCAAATGATGATTGATTTAACAATTAACCAATCGGTGAAAATCTGTTTAATCCGTCAAATCCGTGAACGGACTGACCCGCACAAACGCTAAACGCCAACTTGCCGGAACAACGAAAATTACTTCGATTCAGCCGCCTTTTTGACGGACTCTGTAATCGCCTTATGGACATAAACCAACGCTGACTGGACGGTCGAAATTACCGTAATCCAGACGGAAACGATCATCGCCCATTGAACGGTCGGTAGGATATACTCACACGGCATTTTATCGGCAAACGGAAGCAGCGTCAAATACAGCAGCGCGGTAATCGCGGCGACGCACTGGAACCCCATCTTGATTTTTCCAACCCATTTGGCGGAAAAGTCGATGCCCTGCCCTTCCATATAGGAACGCAAAATCGTGATGATCAGTTCTCGGGAAACGATAACAACCGCCACCCACGGACGCATTCCTGTCGGATAGCCGCATGGGTCGTTTGCCAGTTCCGGAATGGCGCACAAGAAAATAAACGTCCCGCAAATGAGCATTTTGTCTGCAAACGGGTCGAGAATTCTTCCCAGCTTTGTTACCTGATGATAATGTCTCGCCCACCAACCGTCGACGAAGTCCGTAATCGACGCCAAAACAAACACGATCAGCGCTGACAGGTACAACATCGGCGCGTCTGCCGACGCCAAGCCGATTAAAACAAATAATACTATCGCCAGTACGATTCTTAACGCCGACAGCGCGTTGGGAACGTTCTTCCAGTTTGTAGTTTGAGCTTCCATGGCCTTACCCTATAAAAAGTTGTTAGTTGCGAGTTGCGAGTTGCGAGAAGATTTGGTGAGACGCTTGCGTTCTCGCTACTCGCTACTCGTTACTCGCTACTCTAATCTGCCTTCCGGCGCGAACAGGATTCGGCCGCAGGACTGGCAGACGCAGAACTCGCCGACGTATACCTGAGAAATAGTATTTTTAACCTGAGCGGTGTTGCATTGACCGCAGACCCCGTTGTTCAACGGCGCCAGGACGTCAAACTGACCGTCTCGAGCAAACGAGTTGTGCGCCGCGCGATTGTACAAATCTTTGAATTCCGCCGGCAGTTTCTTTTCTTCTTCTTTCAGCTTCGCGATAATTTCCGACCGACGTTCTTCCAGAGCCGGACGTTTTTCTTCCATGTCCGCTTTGAACTTCTCGAACTCCGCCTTAACTTTTTCGAGGTTTTCTTTCTCCTTCGCTGCGTTCGCTTCCAGAGCTTCAATCTTTTCGAGGACTTCGAGAATTTCGTCCGACAGAACGCTCATTGCCATCTGGCTGGCTTTGATGTCTTGCTGAAGCGCTTTGTATTCGTCGTTCGACTTGCACTCCATGAGCTGAGACTCGCGCTTTTTAATTTTTGATTCGCCGTCGTTGAGCTGACCCTGTTTCGTCGCAGCAAGTACTTTCTGTTCCTGAACCTGAGCGGTTGCGTCGTCAAGCGTCTTTTGCTGGGCGTCGACTCTCTGATGATGCAGAGCCAGAATTCTCGGCGCTTTGGTCAGCGTATGATGGATTTCGTTAAATCGATTGTGTAAACTGTAAAGCGCGCGAAGCGTTTCAGTAACGGGATTGCTTTCCATGGGATATATATTCTTTCAAAAAAACGAACCGGGGATTATTTGTTTGTATTTATATTATAGCAAATTCCGATTCTTTGAAAAGCCCCTAAAAGAAAGAGAATCTATTATACGAGTGATTAGAAGAATTAGCAATTGTCAATTAGCAATTAGCAATTGACGCAAAGCGAAAGGCGAGCCGGGAACGTCAGTTCCCGGGCATACAACAATTGCACTCGGTTGAGTCCGGTTCGCGGGCGTGTCGCCCGCCTTGAAAAAACTTTAGTACTGGGATAAGTAAGCGACCAACGGGAGCGGTTATAACACGTCTCGCGCGGTAGCGCGGACTGGGAGCGGCGCCTCGCCGCATCAAAATTCCGCCGATCCCGGGTAGCGCGGGAACGGAATGACGTCGCGGATGTTGCTCATGGCGGTGGCGTACATGACGGCGCGTTCCAAGCCCAGGCCGAATCCGCTGTGCGGAACGGTGCCGTAACGGCGCAAGTCAGCGTACCATTGGTAGTCCGCCGGGTTGAGTCCCATTTCGACCATGCGGCGATTGAGAACGTCCAAACGGTATTCTCTTTCGGAACCGCCGATAATCTCGCCGATGCCGGGAACCAAAACGTCCATGGCGCGGACAGTCTTCTCGTCGTCGTTGAGGTACATGTAAAACGCCTTGATGTCCTTCGGGTAATCTGTTACAACGACCGGCGCTTTGAAATGCTCTTCGGTCAAAAAGCGTTCGTGTTCCGCCTGCATGTCGATGCCCCATTTAACGGGGAAGTCAAACTTGCGGCCGCTGGATTCCAGAATCTTAATCGCTTCGGTATACGGCAGATGAACGAATTCCGAGTTGATAACGTGGGTCAGCGTGTCGATAAGCGTATGGGACTCGTCAATTTGCTTGTTGAAGAATTCCATGTCTTCGGCGCAGTAGGTTAAGCAGTCGGAAAAGATTCGCTTGAGCATATTCTCCGCAATCTTCATGTTTTCCGGCAGACGGGCGAACGCGATTTCCGGCTCGACCATCCAGAATTCCGACAGGTGCCGGGACGTGTTGGAGTTCTCCGCCCGGAACGTGGGACCGAACGTGTACACTTTCCCCAGCGCGCAGGCGAAGTTTTCCACCGCCAGCTGTCCAGAAACGGTCAGGCTGGTTTTACGACCGAAGAAATCCTGGGCGTAATCGATTTTCCCGGCGTCTGGACCTTCCTTGATTCTCGGGACGTCTTCCAGATTGAGCGTCGTTACCTGAAACATCTCGCCGGCGCCTTCGCAGTCGGACGCGGTAATCAGCGGCGTGTGAATGTAAAGGAACCCGTTTTCCTGGAAGAAGTTGTGAATGGCGCGGCAGATGCAGTTGCGGACGCGAAAGACCGCGCCGAACGTGTTGGTTCGAGGGCGCAGGTGCGCGACCGTGCGAAGGTACTCGAACGAGTGACGCTTTTTCTGCATCGGGTACGTTTCCGCGTCGGCGATGCCGTAGACCGTAATTTTCGTCGCGTGAACTTCGGTCGGCTGTTTGGCGCCGGGCGACTTGACGACTTCGCCTTCAACGGCAATCGAGCTGCCGGTTGTCAGACGGAGGACGTCAGACTGATAATTTTCCAGCGTGTTGGGCGCGAGAATCTGGATGTTTCCCAGACTCGTTCCGTCGTTGAGTTCAATAAAACTGAATCCTGCTTTTGAATCGCGGCGGGATCGAACCCAGCCTTCCAGCAACGCCGTTTGACCGGCGGACGATTCCTGACGAGCTTCTTTGACTGTTAATTTTTCCATAATAAAATGCGAGTTGCGAGTAATTAAAGGCGCTAACGAAGCGACCAACGGGAGCGTTTTTCGGCAGGCGCGCGGCAGCGCGGATTGGGAGCGGCGCCTCGCCGCCTATTCCCTATTTCCTATTTCCTATTTCCTAATCCCTGAATATTGTCTGTTCTCTGTCCGGACCGACGGAAACGATGCCGATTTTCGCCCCGATAATTTCTTCCAATCGAGCGACGTAACGCTTGGCGTTGTCTGGCAAATCGTCATACGAACGACAGCCGGTTGTATCGGACATCCAGCCGGGCATGGTTTCAAAAACCGGCTTGACGTTATACAGATCTTCAACCAATGCGGGGAAGTCTGTCGTGCGTTCGCCGTTGATTTCGTAAGCGGTGCAGACGCAGATTTCCGGCATTTTATCCAAAACGTCAAGCAGCATCAGCGACAGGGTGTCAACGCCTGAAAGCCGGGACGTGTATCGAGTTGCGACAGCGTCAAACCAGCCGCAGCGACGCGGACGTTTTGTTACAGTGCCGTATTCATGCCCGGCGTCTCGAATCTGCTGACCGATTTCGTTGTCCTGCTCTGTTGGGAAAGGACCGCCGCCAACGCGGGTCGTATAGGCTTTCATAATCCCGACGACGTTTTTAATAAACTTGGCGGGAATGCCCGCTCCTGCACAGACGCCCACTCCAGAGGAGTTGCTGCTTGTAACGAACGGGAAGGTGCCGTGGTCAATATCCAGCAACGCGCCCTGCGCGCCTTCAAAGAGGACGTTTTTATCGGCGTCAACTGCGTTGAGAAGAAGCGCCGTTGTGTCGGTTACCATCGGCTTGAGCTTTTCAGCATAAGCGGAATACTTGTCGAGCGTTTCAGAATAAGAAACCTGTTCTTTTCCTCTGTCCGGATCCATTCCGTACAGATACTGATTTTTAATCCGCGTAACTTCTTTAAGCCGTTCCGGGAACGACGGCAAATACAAGTCGCCCAGACGGAATGCCATCGACCGCCCGACTTTATCGCGATAGCACTGACCGATGCCGCGCATAGTCGACCCAATCGGCTCGTGAGCGCACAGCGAGTTCATAATCCGGTCTTCCAGAAAATGCCACGGCATAATCACGTGCAGACGATTTGACAACGCCAGATTATCAGCGTCTACCTGAACGCCTCGAGACGTCAAGCCCTCAATTTCCTCCAAAAATCGGGCTGGATCGAGAACAACGCCGTTGGCAACAACGCTTTTAACGTTGTGATGAAAAATCCCGCTGGGAATAAGGGAGAGTTTAAACGTCTGACCGTCGAATTTTACGGTATGCCCGGCGTTCGCTCCGCCCTGATACCGCACGCAAATCTCGTTTTTCTGCGTTAATACGTCAACGACTTTCCCTTTGGCTTCGTCGCCCCACTGTAAACCGATAACGCATGTAGCCGGCATAATATAATTCCAATAAAGTGTAAATAAAATACTCAATTCCGACTGACTTAATTCGATCGGAATTCCAAACCGATATATTATAATCGATTTAAAAGCGTTGTCAATAATGGGCGGCGGGCGGCGAGGCGCCGTGGCGTTCAATTGGATAATAGAATGTAAAGATCGCCCCGATTAAACCATAAAAAAGACGCTGCCTTCAAGACAGCGTCTAAATTTGAATGTTCCGAAATCGGAATCGGTCTGACGGGGTTAAATGCGCGTCTGACAATCCAAACGTTTATTTTTCGAAGAATCGCTTGAGCAATCCGGCAAAACCCGCTCCGTGTCGAGCCTCGTCTTTTGCCATCTCGTGGACGGTGTCGTGAATAGCGTCGAATCCGAGCTGTTTGGCGCGTTTAGCCAATTCGAATTTTCCAGCGCAGGCGCCCGCTTCCGCTTCAGCGCGCATCTGAAGATTCGTCTTTGTGCAAGGAACGAGGACTTCGCCCAACAGTTCAGCAAACTTGGCGGCGTGTTCGGCTTCTTCAAAAGCGTAACGTTTGAACGCTTCAGCGATTTCCGGATAACCTTCTCGTTCCGCCTGACGGCTCATCGCCAGATACATTCCAACTTCGGTGCATTCGCCGTTGAAATTGGCGCGAAGACCGTCCATGATTTCCTGATCGTCAACTTTGCCGTCGCCGATTGAGTGAACGGTTGCATAGGCAGCGCCGGTTGAGGCTTCATCCATCTTGGTGAATTTGCTGCCGGGAACGCCGCACTGAGGGCATTTTTCCGGAGCCGCATCGCCTTCGTAAACGTAACCACAAGCTGGGCATACAAATTTAGCCATAATCTAACTCCTTGTAAAAATGGGGTAAAACGATTATTGGAATTATGTACCAAATTATCTTCCAATTATCAAACAATCTTTTGCAAATTTTTTTGATAAAATTTCCTTAATTGTTTTCAAAATTATAATCTCAATTTAAGAAAAAGCAAGGGGGAGGAAGAAGAAATCATTGATAGCGGGTGGACGGAAGCTTCCCAAAATCTTGATAGTACGAAAAGCCCCTCCGACCTGCGGGTTCGCGGATATCCTGTCCGCAATACAACCGCTGCGCGGTTGGGCGGCAGGGGACTGCCGCGAGACGGCTCCCCCATGTTCACGAGCAGGTCAAAGAAGGTTCGCCATACCCTAAAAATATTCTCATTTATTATTTTATTCCGCCTGATTCGTAAAAAACTCGTTTCATTCTGTATATTTCCTATTTTAACGAGAGTGATTATCGCCTTATATTCCGTTTTTCCGCATTATCCGCAAATATTACATCTTGACGAAAAGAATTACTTGAGTAAAATATAGACAGTAGGCAGTAGGCAATAGGCAGTAGGATGCAAAGCGCTTCAATAACTCCTCACTCCTCCCTCCTCACTCCTAACTATTCTCCACTCCCTATTCCCCATTCCTTTTTTACTCCCCCATGCCACGTAAACGGATATTCCTTCGTCGCGCTACGATTTTACATGCAGGCAGTCTGTTTTTGATGCTGATAGTTTTTATATATCTGTCATTTCATCTTGCAAACCGGAGTTTGGAAGAACTCGTTCCCTCTGGCGGCAAAGCGATCGAAATTCAAAACACAGGTAATAATACTCAAGAGCAAGAACTCAATGCAAACCAGGCTTTGCAAATCGCCAAGATAATTGACTCTGCTCCGTATGAGAATTTACAGAACAAAACAGAGCTTGCCAAAATTGAATTGAAATACGTCAAAGCTGCTCCCGATTCCTTTACGCTTACTCCCAGCGGCGTAATTTGCAGCCGCGGCTGGTACAATCAGAGAAAGCTCGACGCTCAACAGGTTGAGCAGATACTTCAGATTGCATTCCCGAAGCAATAGCAGTTAGCTTTTAGCTATTAGCTAGAAGCTAGAAGCTCTTTACTCCAAACACTTACTACCAACTAACACTCATGTCCGATTTACCTTCAAATAGTCGAATTAGTCGTTGGGTTCAGAACTTATTGGATTTGACGCTTCGCAACCGTCTTCTTAACCTCAAAGACGCTTCGTTTACGATGTCGTTGATTAGCGTTAACGCCGCTGACATTGAAGATCGTCTTATTTCCGGTTCGTTGCCCCTAAGAAATTTCAAGGAAAGCGAGTACGACACCAGATCCCGTTACAACGATCCCGACGCTGACGATTCGTTGGAAGGGCAGGAGTCGTCTTCTGGTTCCAATTCGAAGTCGAAAAAGCTGCCGTCGAATGCGCTATTTGTCAACCAGACCAAAAAGGAAATGGACAGGCGTCTTCTCAAATTGTATCGACAGACGCATACCGACATCAGCGAAGGCGGAGTCAACACGCTCTTTTTGACGATTGGGACGCTGCATTGGCGTGACAAATCCCGATCGGAAAAAGTGTACCTGGCGCCAATTATTCTTTTGCCTGTCGAACTGCTGAGAAATTCAAACAAATCAGAATTCCGGGTTCAACGCACTGACGACGAACCGATCCTCAATCCGACGCTTCTGGAAGCACTTCGACGTGATTTTCAGCTGAAGATTACCAATGTTACTCAACAGGTTGCCGACGAAAAGGACGACTTGAACGTAACGGCGATTCTGGAATCGTTTACCAGTCAGGTTTCCGGCATGCCGGGCTGGAAGGTGGAACCGTCCTGCTGGCTGGGGAGGTTCTCTTTTGACAAGTTTATTATGTACACGGATTTGAACAATCGCTGGCAGGAGCTGGCGGCAAATCCGTTGGTCAAACAGCTTATCAACCTGACGGACGAACAGGTTCAGGAGGGAACGGAAGCCAGTCAGGGAGGAACGATCGGCGTTGACGTCGAACCGCAAAGCGCGTTTAACGCTCCGCCTGTCGACACCCCGCTTCCACTTCCGGACTATCTTCATCTTTTCCTGCCCATTGCCGCCGACGCCTCGCAGCGTTCTGCTGTGATTGAATCGACAAAGGGACGCAGTTTTGTTCTTTACGGCCCTCCCGGAACGGGAAAGTCACAGACAATTACCAATTTAATCGCCTACAATCTGGCGATGGGGAAAAAGGTTTTGTTTGTTTCAGAAAAACGAGCGGCTTTGGAAGTCGTGTATAATCGTCTTTCCAAAATTGGTCTGGGACCGTACTGTCTGGAACTGCACTCCAACAAGGCGATTAAACGAAAAGTCCTTGACCAGTTCCAGGAAGTCTACGAAATGGGCAAGAAGAACGACGTCAACGCCGAATGGACGCGGACGTGTTCAGAACTGACCGAGGCGGAAACGACGCTCGACGACTACGTCCGACAGATTCACAAACCGATTGTCGGATCGATATCGGCGTACGATTGCTTTGGCTGGCTGGCGTCTAATGGATACAGCTGGACAACTCCTGCTCCGCGACTTTACGACGGTCCGCTGGAGGACAGTTCTCTTTCGGAATTGATATCGGCGGCAGAGGATCTCCAGTCGCATGCTGCCGAACTGAATCAGGCGGAATTGAAAGCGCTGTCGCCATTGAGTCGGTTTAAGTGGACGCCTGAACTGGAAACCCGGATGTTGGAAAGCGCCGTCGTTTTCCGTCCGGCGGTTGAAGCGGTAAACGAGGTTTATAAAAAGGCGGAAGACGTTCTGCAATTGCCGGATATCAAAGACGCGTCCGCTCGTCTTGCTTTGGCGTCCAACATTCTCAACTTCCTCCAGAATTCCGGACCGCTGCCGTCCAACCTGCTTTCCGAGGCGTTTGGGAAATTCATGCCGTTGGTTGAGATGTTTGTCGCCCAGGCGAAACGGTACAAAGAAGCGATTGCCGCGCTTGCGCTATTTGACCTCAATCGGGTTCTTAATGTCCGCATCGTTCAGTTAAAAGATCATATTGAATACGTCAAAAAATCGTTCTTCCTGTTCCGATTTTTCAGGAAGCGAAGCGTTGTAAATGAATACGCCAACCTGATTCCGCCGACGAACGGCAAGCTGACGTATGATATGCTGGAAGCGGCGGTTCCTCAAATTGCCGCTCTTCAGGAATCGTATCATCTTCTGTCCAGTCACAGAGATGAAATCCTCGACGCAGTTGGAAACTGGACGAACGAATCGGTCAATTTGGACGAATTGCTTGAATCCGTTCAGCGAGGAAAGGCTCTTCGGGAAATCCTGTCAATTGACTGTCTCAACGCTGACGACAGAAAACGTCTGTTTGACTTTGTCTGTGAGCAGACGTCCAATCCAAACGCTGATTTCGCAGCGCTTAACGCTCAATTCCAAACCGCGGTGAAAGAATATCGTTTGGCGCATGAAAAGTTCAACGAATCCGTTGCGACCCGTTCCATGACGCCCATTGAGGCGTTGGCTTTGATCGACGCTCTTCCGCAAGCCGGCAGGGCTCTGCGTCAGTTTTCATTCTGGACAGACGTCAGAGACGACGCTCAGCGTCTGCATTTAGGACCGCTGGCGCAAGCGATCGAACAGGGAGATATTGATCTGTCCAAACAGACTGCCGCTCATGCGATAGAAGCGTCTTGGCGATGGCAGCTGATTTATAAAGAACTGGAATCCAACGACGCTTTGAATCACTTTGACGGCGTTAGTCACAACCGCTGCGTTGACCGTTTTTGCTCTTTGGACGACAGCTTCTCCAAGCTGTCGGTTCGCAAGATTCTCCTTGCCCTGTCAACTGAAGCGACCCGGGCGATTTCCGAATCGACCGTTCAGGGATCGCTTCGCGCTGAAGGCGACCTGCTGCGTCGGGAAATGAGCAAGAAAATGCGATTCCTGCCCATTCGCTCTCTGCTGGAACGGGCGCCGAATTTAACCAGACGACTCAAGCCGTGTTTTCTCATGTCGCCGCTGTCTGTAGCGCAATACCTGCCGACAAATGACGCCGGATTCGACCTGGTCGTTTTCGACGAGGCGTCACAGATTCCAACCTGGGACGCGGTCGGCGTTATCGCTCGAGCGAAAAACGCCATCGTCGTTGGAGACCCCAAACAGTTGCCCCCAACGTCCTTCTTCCAGCGTCAGGACGCTGCAACGGAAGAATTGACTGATCAGCCGGAGGAGGAAGTCGAAGATTTGGAAAGCATTCTCGATGAATGCATCGCCATCGGCATGGATGGTATGAAGCTCAACACGCATTATCGCAGCAAAAACGAGTCGCTTATTGCCTTTAGCAACCATTATTATTATCAGGATGAACTCGACACGTTCCCGTCAACGGATCGGAATTTAGGAAATAGACAAGAGACTGTAGGCAGTAGTGGAGTCGCGCCGACAGGCGTTCACTTCGAATACGTGTCCAACGCCGTCTACGACAAGAGCAAAACGCGAACCAACAAAATGGAAGCGCAGCGAGTCGTGGAAATTGTTCTTGAACGTCTAAGCAATCCCAAAACGGCGTCGCGATCGATTGGCGTTGTCGCCTTTTCCGCACAGCAGAAAGATCTCATTGAAGACCTGCTCGATCAGGCGGCGGACAGCAATCAGGAACTGGCAAACGCGATGTCAGAGGCTGCGGAAGAGCCGCTGTTTGTCAAAAACCTGGAAAACGTTCAGGGCGACGAACGCGACTGCATTATTTTCAGCATCGGATACGCTCCAGACGCAAACGGATCGTTTGCCATGAACTTCGGTCCGCTCAACAAGAGCGGCGGTCAGCGGCGACTCAACGTTGCCGTTACCCGCGCCAAGGAAGAGATCGTCGTTGTGTCTTCCATTTACGCGTCTCAGATAGATTTGGAACGCACCAGCGCCGTCGGCGCGGCTCATTTGAAATCGTATCTGGAATTCGCCCAGTCCGGTCGTCCGGTTTGGTCAGAATCCTCTGTCGGCTCAACGCAGTCTTCCATTGAGAAAAACCGGTTTGTTCAGTGCGTTGCCAGTTTCCTGAGAGAAAACGGATTCGAGGTCGACTGCGGAATCGGTTTTTCCGATTACAAAATCGACATCGCCGTCGTCGATCCGAAAAATCCCAACCGCTACTGCCTTGCCGTGGAATGTGACGGTCCCGTTTACAAGAACTCGAAAATCGCTCGAGATCGAGAAAAATCCCGTCCGTCCATGCTGGAAGGCTTAGGGTGGAAACATTGCCGAGTCTGGTCAACGGAATGGTTTACCGACCCGGAAAAATCCAAAGAGGATTTACTCAAACGCCTTAAAGGAAAATAGCTATTAGTCCAAGCGAGCCACGGGTGTTAACCTGTGGGCGTGAGCGAAGCGAACGTAGTTACGCTTCCGCCGCAAGACGAATCAACTAAACCGGAATGCGCCCAATGAGCAAATATGATAACGCGATTGACGACCTTGGTCATTTTATGACTCATCAAAGCATGTATTTGCTTCAAAACGCCGCAGACGGAACTGTCGTTCAGTCTGGAAACTTCTGGCAGATTGTATCCTTCTTAACAGGATACGATACTGCCACAGAAGTATTAAAAGGTCATTTTGAACAATGGATTGTTCTCAATACAGATATCAGAAGCTATTTCAATTCTGTATTTCCGATACAGATTATTGTATTGGTAAACTCGCGTTTATCTTTACCTGATACAATCAAAGAGAACCAATATCTTTTGCAAAATGACGCTGCATACATTGAGCTGTTGTTTGATTTACTGCAGAGATTCCTTGACGACGTCAAACGGAATCCGGAAGAACGTCTTGCGGAACTTGAAAGCAGATTCTAAAGCGTGTACTGAAATAAAAAAAGCCAGCTCCCGGCTCAAAAACCTGGAAGCTGGCAATTTTAAAGCTGAATTAGAGCTTCGTCGTGTCGAAGTTGTATGCGTCTTCTCTGTTGCCCAGAGCGGAGTAAATAATCGGGTCGATCATATAGGAAATTTCTCGCGTAGAGCCGTCAACCATACATACGTTAAATCCAACGCTGTGAGCGCTTCCCATGGCGTAGCGGAATTTACCACTGACTTTTGGAATGTCCTGATACGGCAGGTATTCGTTTGGACTCGTCCCGACCCGGGTTGCGGCTTTGATAGAGCTTTCGTTAGTCCAAACTTTAACGCCATTGGATTGAGTTTGCTGGGTGAATTCATATCCCGCTCCAATGATTCGAACGTTTGAGCAGGAAATCCCGGAAAACATACAAACGTCTTCTCCAAATTCGCAGCCGCCCTGATAGTTGTCTTTATCGAGAAACTTCTCGCTAATCATAATCGTAGAGGTTACGCCGTCCCGGACGTAGTCCAGCGGAACTTCGCTTCCAGCAAAGCACAGACCAGACGATTTCCATTCAACGTTTTTGAAATTCTTTTTCCATGTTGTGTTGCTGCCTTCAATATAAGATTGCGGATACCCTGAACCGTCTTGGCCATAGGTACTTGACGTGTAACAACCTTCCAGCTTATTTCCACCGTTGGCGGCGTAATCGCACTTGGCAACCATAGAGCCAACAGAAACAGATTTGGCTCCTGTGTCTCCGCCATAAAAAACAGAGAGAGAAGTATCACGAACAGGATACGCCTGAGATGGACGCCTAGTCGGGCAATTGCAGACTTTCAGCGGCGATTCAACAAGGTCTTTGACGCTTTGTTGAGTGTTTGCTTCATTATAAGCGGCGGAGTTGTTCGCCAAATGGTTGTAGTTGTGAAGTCGTTCCTGATCCAGATACGGAAGAATCGAATAAAGCCAGCCGCCGGGTTGTTTTCGTCCGAATCCGTATTCCGGATAGCCAACCCATTTAGGTCCCCAGCCGCCGGACGGGAAAAACTTTTGCCGTTCCACGTGAGCGTTGAACGATTTCCCCATTTCCTTAAGATTATTTTTACACTGCGTTTTTCGAGCGGACTCGACTGCCGCATTGACGGCGGGAAGAAGGAGTCCCATCAACACTGAAATAATTGCAATGACAACCAAAAGTTCGACAAGTGTAAAAGCGCGATTTTTGCGTTTAAGGTTATGTTTCATGGGAGTAGGAGGTAAAAGGGAAATTAGCAATTAGCAATTGTCAATTAGCAATTAGCCCAAGCGCTTCAACAAGCGTTCATTGCTAAGAGCTAAATATAATTATAACAAGTTTAAGTAAAAAATCCAGTAGGATTAAAACTTCTTGAGAAAATTTTTTGTTTATGTGGGAAACTGGGTAAGGAGGGAGGCTATGAAAGCGACGGTAAGCCGTCGCACTCCATAACTCGCAACTAATAGTACATGTTTTTCAAAATAATGTCGGCTGCTTTCTGGGCGGCTCCGGGACGGCAAACATGATTTTTGAGTTCAGTCAGCTGTTCTCGTTTACGTTCGTATTCTTCCGGGTCAGAAATCCAGGAAACAATATTGTCAGCGATTTCTTCAGACATGTCTCTGGCTGTCAGGAATTCCGGAAAGAGCGCTTTTCGAGGATTGGGGGCGATTGGCAGATCCGGGGCTTGAGCGGGAACAGCGCCGTATTCTAACAGGTTGACCAGCGTGATATATTTCACTTTACGGAAAATGCTTTGCAGGAACATTCCCAGCCAGCTGGTTTTATACAGAATTACAGTTGGAACCTGATAGTACAACAGTTCCAAAGAAACGGAGCCTGAAACCGCCATGACGGCGTCGGATGTCGCCATTATCTTTGACGCCGCGCCCACTTCAATAACGATGTCGTCTAAACCGGCTTTGGCGGCTTTGGGAGCGATGATTCCCCAATGCTCGTCTTTAAATGCTGCAACCCGAAACTGAATCGGAACAGACGAAACCTGAGCAAAGCGTTCCTGAATCAGTCGCGCCGCCTTGAGCATGGTCGCAATATTCTGTTTCACTTCCTGAGTGCGAGAACCGGGAAGGATGCCGATTTGGATCGCGTTTTTCGTTGAGTCAGAAGAGACGTCTTCACTACTGCCTACTGCCTCTTGCCTACTGCCTTCTAACTCAAACTTCTCCGTTTCGTCAAAAAACGGATGCCCGACGTAAATACATCTACAGCCCTGATCCTGAAACCATTGGGTTTCGAACGGCAATCCGGAGAGAATGCAGTCCACCCATTTTCGCATTTTTCGGACTCGCCACTGCGCCCAACCCCAGATTTGAGGCGGTGAATAATAATAGACCGGAATGCCGGCTTTATGCGCTCTTTTGGCAATATGCCAGTTAAATCCGGGATAGTCGATCAAAACAACGGCGTCGGGCTTTTCAATCTCAAAATATTCCTGCGCCTGAGCGGCAAGACTGAAAAACGTTTTGATATTCCAAAGAACGCCTCCCAACCACATAACCGCCAGCGAGGTCAGGTCGAACATCAGTTCCGCCCCCGCTTCCTTCATTTTGGGACCGCCAAAACCGACGCATTGAAGGTCGTCGCCCTGATAGGCGTCTTTGAGCGCTCGAATCAAATTGGCGCCATGGACGTCTCCGCTTGGTTCTCCGGCAGAAAAAAATATCTTCATCGTAAAAATGCCTCAACTAATGCTATGTCCTGACTGGGAAGAACCGTTCTCATATCCAGAATCAGGACGTCGTCTGCTGCGGTTCCTAAAACAGCGGGAGCGCCTTGAGTCAATCGTTTGTTTAATTCCAGCGGCGCCATGCCTTTCGGCTTGACGACAACCCGACACGTCGGCAGTTTTATCGACAGCCACTGATTGTCAATAGTTGACTGCTCGACAATTTCCGTCTGCGCTGACTCCACCCAATCGGAAACGGCGATTTGCTTTTGAATTCGCTGCGCCCGATTGGCAAGATTGGCTTCAGAAAAATGCAAAATCTGTTCAATGGGAATCGAATTCACGCCGCGATCCGGCTGAGAGTACAGCAACAGCGTCTGCTCTAACGCCGCCAGCAAATAGGGACTGCAAAGCGTCGCTTTCGCCAGTAAATCTTCTCGACATTGATCGATAAACGTTTTTCGCCCTAAAATCATGCCGCAAACAGGACCGCCAAACAACGCCCCGCTTCGCATAATAACAACGTCCGCCCCGTCCGCCAAAGCTGACGCCGCGCTGACGGTATCCTTTCCTCCAATCAAACCTGACAGACCAATGTCAACAATAAGCGGAATCTTGCGAAGCTTGGCAATCTTGGATATCTCCGCTATTGTTGGCTGAACGCGGCCGGATTCTTTCTCTGCAGCGCAATATATGTACAGAAATGCTCGAACGTTTTCCGAAACGGAGCTGAAATCGTCTGTCGTCGTCCGATTGACGCATCCCACTTCAATCGTTGAGCATCCCAACTCCTGAAGAATGTCAGTAATCCGACAGCCGGATGGAAGTTCAAACATCTGTCCTCGACTTATCGCGACAGGAGCCGTTACGTTTTGACCAGTTCGTTTATTCAAGGCATGAAGAACCAAAGCCCAGCCGGCTGTCGCCGTATTGACGGGCATAACGCTTTCCGCGCCGGCAAGCTTGTTAATTAGAGATTCGACGCTTCTGAGCAGCTGAGCATTATCCCATTTTCCAACTGGACGCCCCATCGCCGCGTAGTCTTTAGCCAAATCCGTCATGACGTTAATCGCCTGACTTGCCAGAGGAACCGCCCCTAATTCCGGCGGAAACAAATGTCCTGTCGCATTTATTGTCGGGACAAGTCTGGCGGGTTCGTTCTGCAGCAGTTTGACGGCAATTCGATCCGCTACTTCTGTAACCGTTGGCAAAGACATGTCAAGAGCGGACTCTTTTGTCTGAAGAGCCAGTTCTCCCAAGACCAAAAGAGCGGTTGATACAACTTCCCCTCGATTGAGCTTGGTTATCAAGCCCTTAACCAGCGGAACTTCAAGGATTTCGTTTATTGTTGGCAGATTCATGGTATTTGCGAATATTAAAATAGACGCGAAGCGTTCTGCTAGAACCGCGTAGCGGTTCAATATTTGTAGCCGTGGGTGAAACCCACAGAGCGAGTTTCGAGAGGTTTTTGTGAGGAGCGAACGCGAAGCGCCTCATCAATTTCAATAACTCATTTTTAATTATTATACCCGATTTCTCTTTCTTCTCATAGGGGGATTTCTTTACAAAGGGGGACTTTTACCAAAAAATAAAAAGAGTAAAATAAGATTGAGAGTTGAGAGAGGAGCTTGCAGTAGTGTAGGCAGTAGGCAGTAGGCAATAGGCAGTAGGAGAATCTTCACTACCGTCTCTTGCCTATTGTCTATTGTCTAAATTTGCCGAAGGCGAATCCCTACTGTCTCTTACCTCTTGTCTATTGTCTAAATTCGCCGAAGGCGAATCACTACTGCCTACTGCCTATTGCCTAATGCCTAATTATATACTTACTATCGAAAGTTCGTGCGACGAAACCGCGGCGGCGGTAATCGGCGACGATGGCGTTGTCTATGCGGACGCGCTGGCGACTCAAGAGAAACTGCACGCTCTCTACGGGGGCGTCGTGCCGGAACTGGCGTCCAGAGCGCATTGTCAGCGTATCAACCCGATTCTGGACTTGACGCTCAAAAAAGCGCAGGAGCGCATTCCCGGATTTACGTTTAATCAGCTATCCGCCATCGCCGTTGCCAATGCGCCGGGACTGGCAGGGTCGCTGTTGGTCGGTCTGACGGCGGCGAAAACTCTGGCGGTTGTATTCGATAAACCGCTCATTGCCGTTGACCATCTTCAAGCGCACCTGTACGCCGCTCAACTTTACGCCAACTCTCAGGCAAGAGAAGCGGGTTTAGTGCCGATAAGCGTCTTCCCCTGCGTTGGACTGATCGTTTCCGGCGGACATTCCACGCTTTACGAGTGCAAGTCGCCCATAGATTTCGTTACGCTCGGCTCAACCATCGACGACGCGGCAGGCGAGGCGTTCGACAAAGTCGCCGCCATGCTCGGTCTGCCGTATCCCGGAGGTCCCAGCATCCAAAAAGCCGCAGTAGACGGAAACCCCAAAGCGTACAATTTTACCCGTTCGCTGCTCAACGACCCGTCACGTCTGGATTTCAGCTTCAGCGGTCTGAAAACAGCAGTTCGATACGAACTCGTCGGACCGGGCGAACGCGACTTCCCCGACTTGTCACAGCAGCCTCAGCGTCGAGCCGACCTGGCAGCGTCATTCCAGGCTGCTGTCGTAGACTGTTTGGCAGGAAAAGCGGTTTTGGCTCTGAAAAAGACGGGCTATAAAACCCTCTGCGTCGGCGGCGGCGTGGCGGCAAATAAAGTTCTGCGAGAGCGCTTGGAGCGGGAATCAAAGAACAAACGATTTAAGTTGTATATTCCGCCGTTAAAGCTCTGTACAGACAACGCCGTCATGGGCGCTGTCGCGTGGGAAATGTATCGCGCTGACCGCTTTGCCGATCTGTCCCTTGACATTGTCCCGGGACTGAGAAGAGTAGGCAGACAGTAGGCAAGAGGCAGTAGGCAGTAGTGAAGATAAATCAAAGCGACCAACGGGAGTGGATTTTGACTCTCGCGCGGTAGCGCGGACTGGGAACGGCGTCTCGCAACTCGCAACTAAAGATACTCAGTTGCTGGACGAGCTAGAAATACCCTTGCCATTGTTCAGCTTTTCTTTGCGAAAAGCTGAATTAGTGTGGCGCATTGTCTGGCAATTATTTTAGATCTGTTCCAGAATCTTCGTTATTGCAGTTTGATTGCTGCGAAACTATTGCTCGGACTTGGATTCATCCTTTTTAAGCGTATCGCTCAAACGACGTCCAAGTTTTCCAGCTGTTCGCGGCGAGGAATTTGTAACGCGGCGAACGTCAACGGTTGTCAATGCGTTTTCGTCACTTCCGGCAAACTGCAGCAGCGTTTCACGAACCTGATCCGTTTCAACCGGAGTTCCAATGCACTCAACAGCGTCGTGAACGCCCATTAAAACCGACTGCTTAACGCCCTGACGAATCCAGTTAAAGAAATTAAAGTTCATGTTTTACTCCAATTGTTAAGTATGGAATTGTTTAAGGGAACTCCCGCTCCCCCTCTTGCAAAAAATCAACGGTGTGGGATAATAGCAAAATCCTTCGACGGTGTAAAGAGCAATTTTCAAGAATTTCTTTACTTTGTTGAAACTGATTAGCATAAACAAAATACGCAAATTATGAAACGCTATGTTCTTTTATTTGAATTGTTTTGTCTGACGCTTTTGGCGTTGACAACGTCGGCTCGCAGCGAAGAGGGGAAAACATACGCTCCGTACGTTTCTACGTCTGAGTATGAAGCCCGCGACGTTTGCGGCTGGACGGTTTACGTCGCCGCCGACTTGAGAGCCAACCCGGAGCTGGAGAAGAAGTCGATGAGATTGATTACCCTTCAGCTGACCCAGATTCAGGTTCTAATTCCGGAAAAAGCCCTTAAAGAGCTTCAGAAAACGCCCATCTGGATTCAGGAAAAAGACCCAACGTATACAATTCCCTGCTATCACGTCAGCAGAGGGTGGGTTGAAACTCACGGCGTCAATCCAGATAAAACCAACTGCGTTGACATCCCCAACGCCCAATACTTTCTGGACGAATACGACCGCCAGCCCATGATGCTTCTTCACGAGCTGGCGCATGGCTATCACTTCAAAACAGTCGAAAACGGGTACAACAACGGGATTATTCTTTACGCCTATAAAAACGCGATGGATAACAAGCTCTACGACCGCGTTTTGAACTACTATCAGCAGGAGGACAGAGCGTATGCGTCAACCAACCCGATGGAATACTTCGCGGAACTGACGGAATGTTACTTTGGAGAAAACGACTTCTATCCGTTTGTCAAAACAGAATTCCGCCGCCATGACCCAGTCGGATATGCAATGATAGAACAAATCTGGGGCGTGAAGTAAGGTTTCAAGTTTCCGGGGCGCGGACAATGTCCGCAAAAAATAATAATGCAAGCTATTTTAGGCGGGTAATACCCGCCCCCCGTAAGCAGACTTTAAAATAAAACCGCCGCAGTCAGGGGGATGACTACGGCGGCAAGTTTGACGTCAGGAATTCTCCGGGGAATTTATACCCCCTGTATTAGGGAGTGATGCCCAATCTGTTCCTCTTCCTTTTCCTGAATGATGACACGGGGAGTAACCATCGTCGTCAAACTTTTGTGTTTAACGTCTGGAATCGCATTTCCAGAATCATCTTTTTCAGGTCAGAATCACGGGGCGGCGATGCCCATTCTTTCCTCTTCTTCTTCCTGGATAATGATTCGCGGTGTAACCATCATCATCAAGCTTTCTGTTTCGCGACCGATGCCGGTGTTCTGGAACAGACGGTTGATGTAAGGAATCTTGTTGAGGATTGGAACGCCCTTTTCATCTCGGCCTTCCTTGAGTCGTTTAATTCCGCCCAGGAGGACTGTACCGCCGTCAGGAACGCTGACTGTCGTGGTAACAGTCTGATAAGCGAAGGTTGGCAACTGAACGGACGTGCCGGAGTTCGAGGTCGAAACGTTCTTGCTGTTCTTCTTTGTAATAGGCTGTTCGTCGTCGCCTTCAGACGAGGTGTCTTCCGTCGTGGTCGTTGAACCTGTGAACTTGAAGACGTTGACCTCTTTGATTTCGCTGAAGAACGGGACAACCGTCAGTCGGACGAATCGTCGGTCGTTGCTGACAACCGCCTGAACCGTCAGGAAGGTTCCTTCAGACAGTACGACGATTACAGGCTGCTGAGCCGCGGCGAAGTCGCCGACAACCGGGGTAACGCTGATGACGAACGGACTCTGTTGCGTATCGGAAACCATAGCCTGCTGACCGTTGAACAGGGTTACTTTCGGAGCTTGCATGATGTTCGATCGGGAGTCAGCCTGAGCGGCTTCGATGAACAGGTAGGCTTCAATATCGCTTAGGAACGCCAGACCCATGGACAATCCGTCGCCGCCGGTGTAACCGCCGAACTGCGGAGTCGTTCCACCATAGCTGCCCTGAGACACCGGGATGTCAAGCGTTGAGCTGAACAGACCAGGGGCTTTCAGACCGATGGTGGCGCTGCGCTGGAATTTGGCGTAATCCGTTTCAGTCAGGTTGCCATCAGCGTCGGTAGCCGTTGTTTTTTCGATTGTAACGTTGCCGCTCTGGTTGGATTTAATATTGACGTCGAAGTCAACGCCGACTCTTTCATAGAAGCTGTCAGAGAGGCTGATGAATCGAACTTCAATTGTTACCTGAAGATCCTGCAGACGTCGAAGCTGTTCGAGCAGTTCAGCAATGTGTTCATGGATTTCCTGAGTCTGACGAATAACAAGGCTCAAGTTGGTTTCAAACTTTTCGATTGTACCTTCCCCTTGTCCGCTGTCTTTCCAGGATTCGGGTTCAACGGTTTTTGTGATCAATTCGATCAGGCTGTCGAAGTCTGCGCCAGAACCGCTACCAAATGGACCGGTGGTTCCGGAGGCAGGCGTCATGGGAGAACCCGCTGTCAGGTCGCCGCCCATGGACTGAGCCAAAATGTTGTTGTTGACGTTGCCATTAGCGCGGCTGGCAACTGCGGTGGCAGGCGCCATGATTGAGGAGCCGATTCCATTTCCGCCCACGCCGTTGTTGAGAGCCAGAGCCTGTCTGTAAGCTCCAGACAATCCCAAGTTGTCCGTCGGAACAAAGTTCGGAATCGGGATAACGAGGTCGGCGACTGAGTACGTCTTGGTATACAGTTGACCGCGACCGTTTTCCTTGCTTGTAATCTTGAGGACTTCATTCTTGATAACGTATGTCAAATCGTACGGCTCCAGAATCAGGTCGAGAGCGTTTTTGAGCTGAATATCGTTGGTCAGAGAAATCGTTACCGGGGTGTCGGAAGCGACTCCAGCAGCGGCAAAGCCAGCCGGATCTTTGTAAATGTTGACTCCGGACAGAGCAGCCAGGTCGTCCAAAATGGCGCTGATTGGCGTCTGTTTGTAGTCCAGTCGAACGGGCTGTTCGAGCTTCTTCTTGATTTCCAGTTCGCGTTCCGTGTACGGACTCTGTTCATCGCCCTTGGCGCGACGCTTGGTAATATCAGCCCAGGTTGCGCGATCCGGGTAAATCAGATTCTCATCCGGTCCAAGCGGGTTGACAGCCGCTTTTTCAATACCTGCCCATGTGTTAAGGTTGCCTTCTCTCTGCATTTCGCGAATCTTCAGACCGTCGTCAACGCGGCGTCGAGTTTTGGTCATCTGGAAGGCGAGGATGCACGCCTGGTTATTGGGATCGAGTTCGTAAGCCTGCTTGGCTTTGAGTTCCGCTTCAGCGTAACGCTGTTCGCGGGTAAGCTGACCAACTTCGTCGATGAGTTTGGCGATCTTTTGTTCTTTTTCTGTCTTATACTGCATCGCGCGAGCGTTGTCTTCGTCAATCTTGCGATTGTTTTCTTCGTTGGCGATCAACGCGCCGTTTTGCGTGATGTACAGGTTTAATTCGTTTATCATCTGATCGACATGCGCCAGCAGTCGGGCTTTGCGAGTGTCGTCCAGAGCAGATTTGTCTACATTTTCTCTGGCAGCAGTAAGAATAGCAACCGCTTCGCGAGGATTGGTTTTTCGCAAAGTGCGAGCTTTCGCTTCCTGAGCGGTCAACTCCGAGGCAACTTTGCCGAAAAGCGCGTTCTGTTCTTCTGTTGCTTCCGCGGCTACAGCGTCAGCAGATCCAGGAACAGGAGCGGGAGCCGTGTTCGCTCTGAGATAGGTAAGGCGATCGTTAAGCTGTCGCTGTGAACTGTAATCGAGTTCGTCACGATGCTGAGCCGCTTTCAGGAAAGCGCTGGCAGCAGCGTCGGTATTTCCAGCCTTGAGAGCTTCTTCGCCCTGAAGGAAATAGTTCATGCCTTCCGTCATGGTTGACGGCTGACCCGGCTGAAGAGCGGCGACCTGCTTAACTCCGGTTGCGTCCTGATTGGAAACGTAACTGGCGTTGGCAACCGAAGCTCCAGACGCAGCTCGCTGACGCGCGCCGTTGATCTTGTTGATCATGTCCTGCGGTTTAACGTCGTAAGCCGAGTATTCAACATTGAGTCGAGCGGCGTTCATTGCAACGTTCTCTGCAATATCGTAGCAGCGAAGCTGATACAGCGTATTAGCCTGGCTGAGCAATACTCGAGCGAATTCTTTTCGACTGCTCATGTCGGACGGGTTATTTTTAACCGAAGCGTAAGCGGCTTCGTGAGCGTTAATATCTTTTTCAACACGACTGGGCGAATCGTTTTTCGGACCGTAAGGCACGTTGAGCTGTCGAGCCTGAGCGACTTTCGCACGCGCGCTGGCAACATCCCCCGTCGCCAAAATTTTGCGCGCTTCAAGCAAAAGCTTGTCGCTCTGCTGACGAACGGCTACCGGTACGTCGCCAGAAGCGGGAGCCGCCATGGTCGCCATTGCCGGAGCTACCGGAGCCGTCTTGGCTTCAGGAGCCGGAGGCATATTGGGCATGGTCGGAACGGGCGGAGGCGTCATTGCCATCTGCTGCTGTTGTTTGGCAACCTGAATGTCTCGCATAAGACGATCCGGATTGTCTTCGCCAGGAGCGTAAGCAACCTTCAGTTTCATCGCTTCAGAACAAAGCTGTTCCGCTCTGTCGAAAGCGCCAAGGTTGAGAGAAGAACGACCTTCCGCAAGGTACTTTTTCGCCAATGCTGACGCGTTGGTTACTGGAGACTGTGACGGAACGGACGGCGTTGCTGAATTCTGACCTCGAATAGCAAACGGATCTTGCGGTTGCGAAGACGCCGAAACGCCTTTTACTCGTTCCAGTTCTCGCCGAAGACGCGCGGGCGTGTCGCCTGTGTACAGCGGTTCATACTGTACATTGAGGCTTTCCGCCTGACCGATAAGCGTTTCCGCATCGGCAAGTTTGCCTTCGCTGATTGCCTGACGTGCACGCTGAAGTAAATCGGCGCATTGAGTGCGAGGCGCTCCCGGAGCCGTTTGCGCTTGACTTTCCTTTGTTGGTACGCAAAGAACTGCGGTCAACAAAAGAATGAACGATAAGGCTTTTACAATTCGCCCCCAATCAGGACGATAAAAGCTGTTCTTCAAACTTCCTTGTTTTTTCATGACTGTAGCCTTAATAATTGTAAACTTTTCTGCGGCAGATAGACGTCTGACTTTTACGTCCAATACCGACAATTCCGAGCCGCGAGTTCTCCCCGTGAATTGCCAGTTCCCGAACCGTCTTTACAGCGCTTGCGCTCTGATTTCCCTGACAGTTCGGACGCCCATGTTTGGGAAGAATTCTCAATTGGAATGTTTGAAACGTCTCATGACGCTCGATTTCCCGTTTCCGAATTTCTTTCCCCATAGCATGTACGGAATCCTTCCGATACAACGCTATACAAGGGCATTCAATTTATATTTTCGTCCGGATTAAAAAAGAAATAAACAAAAATTTCGACAATTTGTTGAAATTCGCTAAAATTTCTCTACATTTCCATTGAATCTGGACTTTCATGGCGAAGATTTTTCAAATCAGCGGGTATCATATAATATACAAATTGATTTTGAAACGCTCTCTTAACGCCATTTATTATCTGCTTTTCAACGATTTTTTGACTAAAAACAGATTATATAATTATACGGAATAGCAAATTTCTTTTATTTAGACAAGATCAATTTTAAAAGAATATTTCAGGAAAGAGCGCATTCCTGTTTATCTAATGGACTCTATGCTAACGCAGGGGCGAGTCCGAATGGCAGTCTCGTCGCCCGTCCAAGAAAAAAGAGTCTAATCGAATGAGCCCAAACCAACGTCCAGAACAGTGCGCTTTCCAGGCTTACGCGGTAATTCCCTTGGTCAACGCCATGAACGCCGTTTCAAGGTTGATCTCTTCTTCGGCAAAATGGGTAAGAGAGAAACCGTTTTGAATCAGACACGTTGACAGCGGCGAGTAGTCCGGATACTCGGACTTGAGAGTTACCCGAAGTCGTTTCCCAACGGCAGGATCGTCTAAATACTCAGTTTTCTCTGTTAAACCTGTAGATTCGAGGGCTTTGGCGGCTTCATCCAATCCTTTTTTGGGTTTCTCCAAAATACCAACAAGAATAACAATATTTTGACGAACCTGTTTCATGACGTCTGTAACGTCCGCATTGACCAGAAGCGTTCCGCGTTCGATAATTCCGATTTTATTGCAGACGTCCGCCAGTTCCGGAAGGATGTGGCTGGAAACCATGATCGTCTTGCCCATGTCGCGCAGACGTTTGAGCAGCTGACGAATTTCGATTCTGGCGCGCGGGTCAAGACCGCTGGCGGGTTCGTCCAGCAGCAGAACCTGAGGGTCGTGAAGCAGAACTCGCGCCAAACCAAGACGCTGCGTCATACCACGAGACAGACTTGTCGCCAAGGCGTCGCGCTTGTAACCGAGATCGACCAGTTCCAGCATCTCGTTGCAGCGTTTGCGCCGTTCCGGTCCATTGATTCGATAAGCGGCGGCAAAAAACTCCAGATATTCGATGACTTTCATGTCGTCGTAGACGCCGAAAAAGTCTGGCATATATCCGATCAGTCGTCGAATTTCTCGAGGGTTTGTATAGATTGATTGTCCACAAATCGACGCCTCGCCCCACGACGGCTGAAGAAGCGTTGCCAGAATTCGCATGGTTGTCGTCTTTCCCGCTCCGTTGGGACCGATAAATCCGAACACGTCTTTTTCTTTCAAAGACAAATTCAGTGAATTCACCGCTTTAAGCGAGCCGTAAACTTTCGTTAGATCTGAGGTTTCAATCATAATTTGGAGTGCGACGGCTTGCCGTCGCTTTTAAAGCGTAAAGCTGAGAACTACTAAAAAGTCTTTCGTGCTAATTACGCTTGAACTATAATATCTTCGTCAATAATACAGGTTTAATTCTAAAAACATTACGTTATCTGCATGAATAGTCATTTATCAACGTTCGCATCGGTTATGGTAATGAAAGCGACGGCAAGCCGTCGCACTCCATATTACTCTAATCCCTGATACGAGTTCTTAACGTCTTCGTTAATCTGTTTAGAACCTGTTTTTGTCTTCGCCTGTTCAAGGGCTTCAAGCAGCTGTCCTTTTGTAATTGGACCGTCAAGCAGAATCGGGTCGCCTTCGTCGGCAGGCAAAACTGCCAACATCGGAATGGACTGACGGCCCAAAGCGTTGAGCGCCTGTTTGATAACGTCGGGATCCTCGTTATTGTCCGGCTTTCTGGACCAGTCTCCCATAATAGCGTAAACGTTGTTATTACGAACAAACTCTTCAACTTCTTTCGTTTCGATCGCAGTATACATGTTCACTTTACAGTTTGGACACCAGTCCGCCGTAAACTCAATCATGACAATTCGACCTGCTTTTTGTTCTCGCTCAGCAGCAGCCAAAAGCGGATTGCCAGTAACTGACTTGGACTGGAAGTCAAATTTTTCCGCCCAAGGAAAACCGTTGTCGACCGTATAGGCGTGAAACATCCAGACCGTTGCCGATGTTGCAACCAGGATTCCAATAGACCAATTGAGCAGCTTCTGTCCAAAGGTGGCGTCGAATGGAATTTTGTTGACAATCCAGCACAGGAACCATAGTGAAAACAACAGCGTCAGAACGGGAACCATCAGGTTTGAAGGAACCATCCGGAAGAAATAAATCGCGGTTCCGAGCAGGAGGAATCCCATAAATTCTCGAACGGTAACCATCCACTTTCCGGGTTTGGGCAGGAAAGAAATCATTTTCGGGAACAGTCCGACCAATAAATACGGGAATCCCATACCCAAGCCGATCATGCAGAAAAACAGCATTGTAAACCACAGCGGTCGACCCATTGTTCCGCCCAAAATCGGTCCCAAAAACGGACCTGTGCAGGGAACCGCCATCAACGTTGTAAAAATACCCTTGGTGAATGCGCCAATCGCGCCTTCTTTTTGTTGGATGTCGTTAATCGCTCCAGAACCCAAAAAACCCGGGATCGGAATCTCCCAAACGCCAAGCATGCTCAAAGCCATGACAAAAACCAACGCGCACATGGTAATTTGAACCCATGTATAAGCGTACATTTCTCCCCACGCCATGCCTGCGCCGGCGTTCAGCTTTCCAGTAAATATCGATACCCCATACGTTGACAGAAACGCCAGAAAGACGAACACTGCCATCAACCCGGCAACGTACCAAAGGTTGAGCATAAAAACGCGAACTCGGGATTCGCCCGCCTGATCGATAAACGCCATCAGTTTTAAGCTGATAACAGGCAAAACGCAAGGCATGACGTTAAGAATCAAACCGCCGGCAAACGCCAAAAGCGACAATATTACCAATTGCCTGGTTGAAAGTTCGTCCATACTTGTAGCAGAATCGTCGGAAACGGTCGCTTCGCTTGTCGCTGCGACAGCGTCTGGACGCTGTCCCTGGGGATCGGAAAGAGTAGGTTCTGGAATGCTTGCTGAGTTCGGCAGTTGTCCCATTGAATCCGCGGGATTCTGTTCTGGGGTTATCGCTTCTTCAGACGGCGCTACTGGAACCGCCGGAGCTCCGGGTTCAAATGCAACTTTAAAAGAAGTATTCGTCGGTTCTAGACACGTGCCGTTGACGTCGTCACAGATCTGGTAGGATAAAGAACCCTTGATTTCAATCGATGACGGATCCACGCCAGGAGCAAACTGAACCGGAGCCGTCCAGACGACCGTTCCGCGGTGCTCTTCAATCGGGACGTCGTAATAGTCGACGTTTTGAATCTGAGGAGCTGTTTGAGCCGTAAATGTTCCAACGGAATATTGTTGCGACGGTTCGATGACAATTTTAGCCGCTGTCGGACCGCCGGCCTTTTGTGTAATCGAATACATGTGATAGCCGTCTGGAACATCAGCTTCCAAAATCACTTTGCCGGCGCTGGGAGAGTTCGCATCCTGAACGATCTTGCCGCTTACGGAAACCGCTGCTCGTTCGCTTTGGGAGCCAGAACCGAGACCGGAGTCAAAGTTGAAACCGCTATCGCTTCCTCCAAACCCCCCGTCGAAAAGGTTATTGGACAGTAAGTCCGACTGCTGAGCGAACAACGGCGCGCTCAATAATAAAATCGTTAATAATGTAAGGATTCGTTTCATATTTCTCAGGAATAAAAAAGGTGGGAATTATCGTTAATTATAATCACTTTTTCAAGTATAGCGTTTTTTTGAAAGAAAATCAACATCGAAGTTGACGGTTTTTCTCAGATGAGTCTGTATAAATTCAGGTTGCGAAAATAGACAAGATTGTAAAGATTGAGAATAACGCTTGGTCAAAATCGTCCCCTACTCGCCAGCTTCATTTTGGGGAGATTGAGGAACCTTAACGCGAATTTTATAGAACTTTGTCCAGCCCGCGATTTCAATCCAGTTATCTCTAGCGAGAAGTTTGCCATCGTCATCGCTTGGGTTCTCCATTATCGGATAAAGAAAAAGACAGGGAACAACAGTTTTATCTATTTCAGTTGATAAGCCTAATTTATTGAGAACCTTAACGTCTCGGGCGTAGCCAGCAAGCTGCCGAACAAGCTCATACAAACGGTTCACGTTGTCAAGATTGATATACTTTGTATCCAAAATACAGCTTTCGTCTCCGTTCCTGAACAGAAAATCAGGCGTTTCGCCATCGGTTCCTTCAAATTGATAAAGAATACTTTTCCCGTATTGTTTACGGAGGATGGAATAAACGTACATCTCGAACAACCTCGCCATGTCAAGCCAAAAGACGGGCGTCGATTTTTTCTTTCCAGCCGCTTTTTTGATGCTGTAGTCGTTTCGGCGCAAAATCGTTTTTGCCAGCTCAACGGCGATGTCGTATTCTCGGAACAGTTTGTGGGTTTTGACCAGTTTAACGTCTCGCAGCTCAATCTCTGGGCTAACCTGGGTAAACGCCGACAGGCACTTGTTCTCCAAATGAAGCAGTTGACTGTAATACTTAAGTTTCTGGAAATGGGTCAACTCTCTTTGAACAAACAGCAGCGCCCTTTTAATCAATCGGTTTTCCGGAATGTCGACAGTGAACTCGTTAAACTGACAATAAACGCGATCAAACCGATGCGGAATGACGTTTTTCCGTTCGTTGGCAAGAATGCGAATTCGCCCTTTGACCTTTTTGAGGTTCTCTTCCCGATGAACGTATCCTCTCTTGAGTCCTCGTTTCGCTATCCTCTCAACTACCTTTAAAAAATGAATGAGAATCAATGGGGTGAGAACGTTTTCGAATGCATTGGTTTGAATTGCCGGCTGATCGAAGTCGATACTATAAATTTCTGAAAAATCCTTTATTGCCCGTCTGGAGTTCAGACAGCGAAGGAACATCGCAATAAAATCAATACTCTTATATTTTGACCTTACGACCAGCGCCCTTTTGCAATCCACGTCCAACCACTGCGCCCCAATGCGATAATAGGTTTGCCAATGAATTTTAGGCGGTTTTTCCTTCGAACCGAACGTTGACCATCTCAACAGAGGATTCTTATTATAGGAATCGTTCCACTTCGTTGGATTGCAATCCTCGGGCAGCGGTTTATGTTCTTCAATAGTAACAGGTTGCTCACTCATTTGTCTGTGAAGTTTCCGATCCCGAAGCCGCAGCGGCGCTTTCAGCGCTTGAGTCCTTCTTATACGTTATTTCGAGCTTTTCCCAAGATTCAATACGCTTGTCAAGCTCCTTCTGTGGACAGGTTAGCAGTCCGTCAGTACAGTATTCCCTGAGCAACGGCGCAACTTCGTATTTGATTTTCAGCTTCAACTGTTCTTCCGTTGACAACGAAACGCCTTCATCTGGCATGAAATAACTGTGCCCAACCATCAGGTCGTTAATGTCCATATCTTCCGGATGATTTTTTTCGTCCTCAATAAACTTTTTAATATCGTTAAAAATCTCGCGAGCTTTATCATCTTGGATCACTTTAGGGTCGGCAGGAAGCGTTACAAAGGCAAATCGACGCCGAATAGCGTAGTCAAGCGTACCGGTACTACGGTCGGTCGTGTTCATCGTCCCGATAATATAGACGTTAGACGGAACGCTAAACCGTTCCTTGGAATAAGGCAAGATAACAGAGATGGTATGCTTGCCGCTTTCTTGTTTACCATCATCTCTTTTGTCTGCTTCCAAAAGTGTAACCAACTCGCCAAAAATCTTGGACACGTTGCCGCGGTTGATCTCGTCAATGATAAGAACAACAGCTGCTTTTTCATCGATATTCTTAGAATTAACGGTTTCTTCTCTTTGAGAATGTTTGTTGATTATATCAATAATATTTCTTATTGACATGTTCGGAAAACGATGAAACCATGGTCGTGCTATTGTTTTCCCGCGATTAAGACTGACTATATTCTCACAAATACCCTTGACAATCCAGCGAACTTCTCTGTAATAAGGAAAATCTGAATTGTTGTCGTGATTTTCAAATTTACCAGTAACAATGCCAATGGCATCAATTTCGTGCGAAGAAACACTTGAAAGTATAACATCGCCAACTTTCATTTTATATTGTAGATATTTTAAAAACGATCTTGGTTCAGATGTATCTTTGGTAATTCCACTACTTGGCAGACAAATATAATTGTTACTAAGGCAATCCGCATGAATTGAATCGCCACATAATCTACCTAAATTAATTTTCCAGATTGTTGGATTACTATTTATTCCATGTAAAAGATTGTTAGCATCTGAGTTTTCAACATCAGCAATTAGTGTATTGGTAGCTTTGTTTGCAGCCTCACAAACTTTTCTGAAAATACCTTTATTGATTCTATACGTTACTCCGATAGCTTTTTCGTCTTCATCTGTAATAATCTCAGGTCTCAAACCTTCCACAAAATCTTCATAATCCATGGATTGATGGAAAGTTGTAAAGAAAATGCGTCTACTTAATAACGCTTCATTATATTTCTCCATTATATCGGCAGGATCTTTAAAATTAACATCTTCAACGCCCAAAATTCCTAGAGCAATTGCAGCGGTTGAATAAGTCTTGCCTGTTCCCGGCGCGCCTTGAAGAATGACGTTCTTTTTCATACGAAGAATTTCACAGACAGATTTGATAAACGGATCTGATTCCAGGTTTTCTTCAATACCTCTATCTTCACCTTTATCTTCATTTATTTGTGGATGCTTGATCCTCCATGCCTCTCTTGAAATCGCTGGAAAATGCTTCCATTCTGAAAACAGAGGACTCTTTTGAACTCTTTCTATTAAATCAAGATAACTTTTTCCTGATAAATCATTTTTTTTCTTTTTCATTACTTGAATTCCTTGGGATTCCAAATACGCTTGGGTGTTTTTATCCAAAGGAATAAAAAGCTCAGGACGGATCCAATATAAAGCCATTGTAATCATGCCCATACCGATCTGTTTCTGGCTAAATACTGTATCAAATGAGGAAATAAAACTGCCATCATCAGAATAATTGATAGCAGATTCAAATAAATTCCATAACGGAGTAATGGCAGTATTTACGTTTTCTTTATCAAAAAAAATTGAATTCATATTGAAAGCTACAGGTATACCCCAAAGATCTGTTGGCACTTTGGATTTAAGCTGAAAAATTTCTTTTAATCGTTGAGCAATTAAAAACCTCGTTTCGTTTTTAATACCTCTGTTAAAAATTGCAAACACAGAAAACGGATCTATATCGTCAAATTTCCATTGACCAGTTTCTTTATCTCGCAAGAATTTTGTCCATTTCTTATCTAGCACATTTAATTTTTCTAATAAACGTCTACGGTTGTTTTTAAACTTCAGCAGTTTATCAGCTAATTCCTTGTAAAAATCAATCCATGTGAATTGGCTGTTTTCAGGGTTTTGAGTTGACATAATATCGTTCCTTTCTATCAAAATGAATGTTATGCGAAAGTAAAAGCTCTAAATTTGCTGACAGACGCTGTCGGCAAAATAGACCGTTTCCCAAGAATATATGTATATCATACTCAATTGTGAAACAAATTTCAAGGAGGTTCAGAGGCAAAAAATTTAAAAAACGCTCAAATATGAGTTCCAACCAAAATTTGCGCGCCGATTTCCGCTTCTCCTTGCAATTCATTTTGAAATCGGGTACAATCAAGACATATTCAGTTTTACACTTGATTTCAAAAGGAGCAATTATGAAAAAAGCGATTTTGGCGCTGGCGTTGGCGATAGCGGCTGCTTATCCCGCTTGGGCGTCTGTAGAAAATGACAATCACGACATGGCTGGCGGGACGTTTGGCGTTGCGTGGCTGGACGCGACGGGCGAGCTTCGCGTATATGACGGGCAAAAGACAACCCGGTTCATGGAGTTCTATCAAAAGGGAACGCAAATTGCCGCTGTTGACGTTGACGGCGACGGGCGCGACGAGCTGGCGGTTGTCGGCTGGTTTAAAAAAGACCTCTATATTATCGACGTTGACAAAACTGTCCAGACCGGCAAAACGACTTTCGCCGTCAATTCGACCGGAGACCACATTCTCTACCTGTCTGCAGGGCGAGACGCTAACGGACTGGGTCAGGTTTTAATCAACAACACGCTCAATCGCGTTTTTCTCTGGAAGCAAACCAACGGCAAGGGCGGCTGGATAAACGTTCCCGGCGATTTCTCACAGGCGTCAGCCGGGAAATTGCAGCCCAACAGCGCGTTCGACAGCTTTGTAACAGTAACTGACGGAGACGTCTATCTATTCAACCCCGTCTGGAACACGTATACTCAAAAGGCGTTGGGGAAATCGATTCGGTCAACGATTTGCGGGAATTTTGCTCCCGCGACAAAAGAAGACGAAATCGTTATTGCCGGGAAGGACAACACGTGGATTTTGATCGGAAAGAAAGTCGACCCGCTGGATAAAGTCGTGAAGTGCATGAGCGTCGGCAAGACGCCGGAAAAGGACGTTCTAATTGCTGTCGACAACGATGGCGCGTTATGGCGTTACGACAGAACCGACAAGTCATGGACGGCGCTGGCGCAAAACGTAACAGGATTTACGTCCGTTGTAACAGCGCCCGGCGGTGCGATGCCGCACGGGCGAGTGGATGAGGTTTTGCCTCCAAAAAAGCCGGTTTTGGGATTAATCACTTCCAATCAGGAACCGACCTTGTCGGACGGGGGGTATACGATTTACGCTCAGACGGAAGACGGCTTGTACCGCGTTTCTCCCGATGGGAAAACGGCAGAATTGGTCGCCGGTCAGGCAACGTTCCGAATCCCGCTTAAATCGGGCGGAAAAACGGTTGCTGTGTATCAGGCTGACGGCAAATGCAAGCCCTTTATTGAAAAACTCTATACGCCTGCCGGGGTTCAGGTTCTGCGGGACTCGTCGCCCTTGCGTCCGCATCATCATTCGCTCATGTTTGCTCACAAGGCAGACCAGACGGAATTCTGGGGAGAGTACGGACCGAATTGCGGCTTTGAAATCCCGGTCAAGCTGGAA
>JAFSMW010000185.1 GCA_017447745.1 Thermoguttaceae bacterium | reverse complement strand
TTCCGGCGGACCGTCGAGCGTGTACGAAGCCGGGGCGCCGCAATGCGATCCGGACATCTTCAAGCTGGATTTGCCGATCCTGGGCATCTGTTACGGAATGCAGCTTATCAGCAAAGCGTTCGGCGGAACGGTCGTCAACGTCTCGACGCGAGAGTACGGTCGCGCTCAGCTAACGGTCAATCCCGCCGCCCAGACGGACGGCGCAGGGCTGTTTGCCGGGTTCCCGTCCTCTACGCAAGTCTGGATGAGTCACGGAGACCGGGTCGAGAACATTGCTGACGCCTTTGTTACTCTGGCGCAAGCCGGGTCGTGCCCGATCGCGGCTGTCAAGCATAAAACGCGTCCGATTTACGGGCTGCAGTTTCATCCGGAAGTAACGCACACGCCGGAGGGCGGGCTGCTGCTGAAGAATTTCCTTCGAACCGTTTGCGGATGCTCCGGCACGTGGAAGCTGGAAGATTTCGCCCGACAGACGATCGAACAGGTTCGACAGCGCGTTGGGGACAAGCGGGTTATTTGCGGTCTTTCCGGCGGGGTCGATTCCGCCGTCGTTGCCGCGCTGCTGTCCAAAGCCCTGGGCGACAAGCTGACCTGTATTCTGGTTGACAACGGGCTGCTTCGCAAAAACGAGGCGAAACTTGTCATTGACGAGTTTACCAACCATTTCAAAACGGACTTGCGCGTCATTTACGCTCAAGACCGGTTTCTGGAACGGCTCAAGGGTGTAACAGCTCCGCAGGAAAAGCGAAAGATTATCGGCGCCGAGTTTATAGAATGTTTCAAGGCGGAAGCGAAAACCGTCGAAGGGGCGGAATTCCTCGCTCAGGGGACGCTCTATCCGGACGTAATCGAATCCGGCGGCGAACCGGACGGCCCCGCAGCGACAATCAAGCTGCATCACAACGTCGGCGGTCTGCCGGCGGAACTGGGGTTTGAACTGATCGAACCGCTGCGTGACTTGTTCAAAGACGAAGTGCGTCGGCTGGGACTGCAGCTCGGTCTTCCGGAAGAAATCGTCTGGCGGCATCCGTTCCCCGGTCCCGGGCTGGCGGTGCGCTGCTTGGGCGAGGTCGTTAAAGAAAAGCTGGACGTCATTCGCGAAGCCGACGCCATTTTACTTCAGGAAATCCGAAAAGCCAACCTGTACCGCGCCACGTCACAGACGTTTGCCGTCCTCCTGCCGGTGCAGTCCGTCGGCGTTATGGGGGACGCCCGAACGTACGAAAACGCGATTGTTATCCGCAGCGTTACATCCGAAGATTTCATGACCGCCGACTGGAGCCGGCTCCCCTACGACATCTTGGCGTCCATTTCCACCCGAATTATCAACGAAGTCAAAGGCGTCAACCGCGTCGTCTACGACATCAGTTCCAAACCGCCAGCAACAATTGAGTGGGAGTAGAGGCAATTAGTAATTAGCAATGAGTAATTAGTAATTACGCAAGCGTTACAATAGCTCCTCACTCTTTCCTGACGAAAGCGTAACTGCGCTCACGCCGTTCGCTCCGTTACCGCCTTTCAATCAAACTTAATCCCATGGCTGACAAACAGAACGCAAAAACCTTTGAACAAAACATGACGGAACTGGACAAGATTGTTCAGAGTCTGGAATCCGGGTCGATTACCCTGGACGAGTCGCTCAAGCAGTACGAAAAGGGCGTCGCTCTGATTCGCGCGTGCCATCAGCAGCTGGACTTCGTCAAACGCAAGCTGGAAGTTCTGTCCGGTCTGGACGAAAACGGCAACGCGATTACCCAGCCCATGGAAGACGAAGTTCTCGACAACGAGCAGAAAGTCAAAGCCCGATCCGCCCGCCGCGGATACAAAAAGACAGACGCCGATACCCAGCCGTCCGACGGCGGAGGGCTGTTCGATTAGCCATAGGTTATGAGCGAGTCAGTCCGCGCAAACCTCACGCGGAGAAATGGAAGGCGGTAATGAAGCGAGCGCAGCGAGCGGAATTACGCAGTTCGCCGTCAGGCGAACCGAAACGCTGGAATTACGATACCGTTAGAGTTTACCAACCGTTGGAAGGCGGTAACGGAGTTCGCGCAGCGAACGTAGTTACGCTTTGAATTGCTCACGCACACGGATGAGCCGGCACGCGGCAGTCCCCTGCCGCATTGCTGGTGTGACGGACAAACTCTTTCGCAGCAAAACCCGCAAGGCCCGCTGGATCGCGGCTGTATCAGCCGCCGAAGAAACCTCACGCGGAGATGCGGAGGCGCGGAGGAAGTCCGCGAAGTTCGCAAAGAAAAAAATAGACGCGAAGCGTTCAACTAGAACCGCGTTAGCGGTTCAATATTTCTAGCCGTGGGTGAAACCCACGAAAAAAGAAAAACGAAAAACAAAACATCGTCAAACACTCTTTTTATCTCGCTCTCCATCGTAGGGCGAGATAAAAAGACTCTGAAACGATTAGACATATAACGTTATAATTCCAGATACGCAGCCGTTACATCCACTAAAGAAATTTCTGTTATAAAAAATCGTGATAGCCTCTTGCACAAAAAAGTCTTTAATATTATAATTCTATTAGTTTACTATTATAAAGCAATTTTTGCCACCCGATAAAAAATGAAAGACGTAATAATTGATCGAGAAAGGTTATTTAAAAAACAATCAATTGCGCGTTTTGAACGGATGTTCAAAAAAGGTAAATATAATTTTTCATATCATCCTGATTTTGGCGGCAACATTCTTCACTATGCGGTTTTGACAGGCGATTTAAACAGAATTAAAGAACTTTTAAAATATAAATTGAATATAAATGCAAAAGACAATCGTGAAATGACTGCTTTGCATTATGCCGCTTTATATGGAAATTGGGATACAGTTCAACTGTTGACAGAATACGGAGCGGACGTTAACGAAAAAGACGATTTTCACAATACTGTATTGCATTACGTTGCGTGGAAAGGGAATTGGGAACAGGTTCAATGGCTGATTGAACATGGCGCAGACATCAATGCAAAAGGTTATACGGATTGGACGCTTTTGCATTTTGCTGCTGATTCAGACAACGGTGAATTGATTCGACGTCTGGTTGAATATGGGTTGGACATTTACGAAAGAGACATTTATGAAGCCGCTCCTATACATTATATTGCCCAAAAAGGCAATCTTGAACTTATTCAATGGTTAAGCGCCCGCGGCATAGACTTGAGCATTAAAGGTATAAATGGACGAACGGTCTTGCATGAAGCCACCTTTAGTAGAAAATGGGAACTGGTTCAATGGTTGATTACACATGGCATGAACGTCAACGAAAAAGACAATGATGGTGATACTATTTTAGATAGCGCCGTTCAAAGTGGATCATTGGAAATGGTTCAATGGCTGGTTGAACATGGCGCTGATGTAAATAATAAAGACAATGTTGATGGATACACTCCCATTTTTAATGTCGTCGATCGCGACAATTTGAAACTGGCGCAATGGTTGGTTGAACATGGGGCAGACGTCAACGTTAAAGGCTTCGATAACTGGACGCCATTACATTCAGCTGCTTTTTTCAGTACTGTAGAAGTAGTTCAATGGTTAGTTGAGCAAGACGTTGAAATCAACGCACAAGATGAAGTAGGGCAAACCGCCTTACATTATGCCGTCCTTAATGATAATAATTCATTCAAGCTTGTTCAATTGCTGGTTGAACATGGCGCTGACGTCAACATCCAAAGTAATTATGGAGAATCTGTCTTACATTTGGCAGGTTATTATAGTTTTTGGAAGCTTGCCCGGTGGCTGGTGGAACATGGAGCAGACGTCAATGCAAAAGACAACGAGGGAAAGACGATTTTATATTATGCCGTCAAAGAAATGAATCTGGAACAAATACAATGGCTGAAAGACCATGGAGCGAATAATCCTGGTACAACGGCTACGTGGTTTTGCTTCAAATTCCTAAAGAATTTCTTTTGTTGGTAAGATATGTTTCCCGTGGGTTGAAACCCACGGCTAGAAACATTCAACCGCGATGCGGTTCTAGCGGAACGCTTCGCGTCTGATTGTTGTTTCTTCGCGAACTTTGCGGACTTTGCGTGAGGCTTCGTTGTGCGGCAGAGGACTGCCGCGTGCCGGGGATTCGGGCGGGCTGTCCTACGAAAGAGGTTATTTCTTGTTCTAGCAAGTAGCCCGAGGACGGGCTACATCCAGAGGAGGTTTCCGGCTTTGTCGTTTTGTTTTGCACACTTCAAACAAAGCGTAACTTCATTCGCTTCGCTCATTCCGTTACCACCTTTCATTCCTCCGCGTCTCCGCGTGAGCCTTTTCCGGGAGCTTACGCACCCCGGCTCGCCTAAGCGTAACTGCGCTCATTTCATTCGCTTCGTTACCGCCTTTCATTAATTTGCGAACTTCCTCCGCAGCTCCGCGGCTCCGCGTGAGTTTTTCCGGGAGCTTACGCACCCCGGCTCGCCTAAGCGTAACTGCGCTCGTTTCATTCGCTCCGTTACCGCCTTTCATTAATATGCGAACTTTCTCCGCAGCTCCGCGGCTCCGCGTGAGATTTGCCCGGGCGCTTACGCAATCCGGTTCGCTTTATTTTTTAAAAAACTTCGCGGACTTCGTGTGAGGTTTCGTTGTGCGGCAGGGGACTGCCGCGAGCCGGAGGTTCGGGCGGGTTGTCCTACGAAAGAGGTTATTTCTTGTTTTAGCAAGTAGCCCGAGGACGGGCTACATCCAGAGGAGGTTTTCCGCTTCATCTTTTTGTTATCCACACTTCGAACAAAGCGTAACTACGCTCATTTCATTCGCTCCGTTACCGCCTTTCATCGGTTGGTAAACTCTAACAGTATCATAATTCCGGCGTTTTGGTTCGCCTTCGGCGAACTGCGTAATTCCGCTCGCTGCGCTCGCTTCATTACCGCCTTCCATTAATTTGCGAACATCCTCCGCAGCTCTGCGGCTCCGCGTGAGTTTTTCCGGGCGGCTGATACAGCCGCGATCCAGCAGGTTGGAGCGGCTATTCTGCATAAATGATTATTTCTTGCATCAACAAGGCGCCGCGGCTCCGGGAGCGGAATAACGTTTTGCATGTTTTCCCAAATTCTTTTAGGGAAAAAACTTAAAAACTTTTTGCCCCCGTCTCTGGTAAAAAATCTATTCTATAGTATAATGAGAAGGGAATTTTGGAAGGGCAGAGGACCTCCGCCGCGGCTCAACGCGCCCGTTCCGGAATCCCTACCCTTAAATATTGAATTCAAAAGAGAGATTCAAACTATAGATATGTCCCCCAACTCAGCGCTAAGCGATTTTTTCAAGACGAGCGTCGAACAGGTCAATTCGCAGCTTAGAGAATATCTCAAGCTGGACGAACGCTGTCCTGACTTGCTCCGTCAGGCGATGGACTATTCCCTTCTCGCCCCCGGTAAACGAATCCGCCCGGCGCTGGTTCTGCTGGCGTGTCAAGCGTGCGGCGGGGAGACGATCAAAGCGCTACCCGGCGCGTGCGCTGTCGAGATGATTCACGCCTATTCGCTCATTCACGACGACTTGCCCGCCATGGACGACGACGATTTGCGCCGCGGACGTCCAACGTGTCACAAGCAGTTCGACGAAGCCACCGCCATTCTCGCCGCCGACGCCCTGCAGGCGCTGGCGTTTGAGGTTTTGGCAAAAGACGTTCACCCGGCAGACGCTGCAATTCAGTGCGTTTCCGCTCTGGCGGACGCTGCTGGCTCCTGCGGCATGGTCGCCGGTCAGACGCTGGACGTTCAAGGAGAAAAAGAGAATCAGACGAGCGAAGCGAGTTCCTCAACTCCTCACTCCTCACTCCTCGCTCCTCACTCTCAAACCTCCGAGGATAAGATAACCATTTTAGAGAACATTCACCGCCTTAAAACCGGGGCAATGATTCGCGTCTCGCTGATTATTGGCGCGACCATTGCAAACGCGGCGGTGGATCAGATTGAAAGTCTCAAAGCTTACGGCGACGCCCTCGGGCTGCTGTTCCAGGTTACGGACGATTTACTCGACGTTACCTCTACGGACGAGCAGATGGGGAAGCGCACTCATAAAGACTGCGCCAAAGGGAAAATGACGTATCCGGGGCTTTTGGGCGTTGAGGCGTCACAGGCGTACGCAGCGGAACTGACTCAAAAGGCGAAAGACGCGCTGAGTTCTTTCGGTCAGGACGCAGAGCTGCTGCGGGACTTGGCAGACTACGTTTTGGAAAGGAATCATTAATTGACAAGTCAAAATAATTCCCTGCCGAACGTCAGCCTTGCGGATATTAAATCGCCCGAAGATTTAAAGGGGTTGTCAATCGCTCAGTTGGAATCGCTGGCGCAGCAGATTCGCAACCAGCTGTGCCGCCTGATTGAAACCCGCAGCGTCCATTTCGCTTCCAACATGGGCGTCGTCGAACTGACGCTTGCGTTACATACGGTTTTTGACTTCACCAAAGACCGCCTCGTTTGGGACGTCGGACATCAAACGTATCCGAATAAAATGGTAACCGGACGCTTTGACAAAATGTCCGGCATTCGTACCAAAGGCGGGCTGATGGGTTACCCGAACCCGGAAGAAAGCCCCTTTGATCTGTTTATGACGGGACACGCCGGTGTGAGCGTTTCCACCGCGCTGGGTCTGTTCCTGGGCGACGAACTGATGCGTCCGGAAGAAGGGCGAAAGGCGGTTGCTGTCGTCGGCGACGGGGCGGCTGGATGCGGCGTTATCTTTGAAGCGCTCAACAACGCTTCCGGTCTGAACAAAAACATTATCGTCATTCTCAACGATAACGAGATGTCCATCTGCCCTCGCGTTGGCGGATTGGGTCGTTATCTTGACGGGCTTCGCACCAACGCTCTCTATCGGGGAGTTAAGAACAAAGTTAAAAGCGCTGTAACCAGTTTACCGGTTATTGGAAAGCCTCTTCATCGCGGTCTTCACAATTTAAAAAACGTTGTCAAAAAGGGGCTTGTCGGCGGAGCCTTGTTTGAAGAACTGGGATTTCATTATATCGGTCCTGTCAACGGACACGATATCCGTGACTTGCAGGTCGCTCTCAATCAGGCGAAACGGCACGATCAACCGGTTTTGCTCCACGTTTTTACTCAAAAAGGACACGGATTCCATCCGGCAGAAGAAGACCCTGCTCGATTTCACGCTCCGCCCAAAGTCGTGTATGACGACAACGGCAAAATGAGCCTGACGAAGTCACAGCAGGTTTCTTATACAAACGTGGCATCGGCGCAATTGTATCAGCAAATGCTTTTAGACAAGCGCATTTGCGTCATTTGTGCGGCGATGGCTCAGGGGAACGGGCTGGAAAAGATTCGCGAGGATTTTCCAGACAGATTCTTTGACGTCGGCATTTGCGAGTCCCATGCGGTTGCGATGGCTGCTGGAATGGCGAAAGCGGGTTTGCGCCCAGTCGTTGACATTTACTCGACGTTTATGCAGCGGGCGTACGACCAGATTTTCCATGAGATTTCGCTGCAAAATCTGCCCGTCGTTTTGATGATGGACAGAGCGGGGCTGGTTGGCGCAGACGGCCCCACTCATCACGGGTCGTTCGACATGGCGTACATTCGCCATCTGCCTAACATGACGCTTTGCGCTCCCGGCTGCGCGGAAGATTTACAGGAAATGATTCCCTGGGCTATCAACTTCAACGGCCCCGTTTCAATTCGCTATCCCAAAGACGGCGTCTCGCACGTTTCTTCAAACAATCCCGTTCCCATTCAGCCGGGCGTTGCAGAGTTTGTCAATCATAACGCAGACGACAAACTCGACGGACTGGTTATCGTTTGCGGCGGCGTATTGGGTAAAGCAATTGAAGCTGTAACAAATTTCGAAAACAAGGCAGAACAGTCAGGGAGTCCCAAACGAATCGGACTGGTCAACGCCCGATGGATCAAACCGCTGGACGAACGAATTGCTCAATGGATTCAAAACGCTCCTTGGACGCTTACCATCGAAGACGGCTGCCGTCAAGGCGGGTTCGGCTCTGCTGTTTTAGAAATGTTGTCTGACAAAGAGATTTTCAATTGTCGCGTCAAACGCCTGGGAGTAGAAGATCATTACGTTTCTCACGCTACTCGCTGCGAGCAGCTGGCGGAAGAAGGACTTGACGCCGTCGGAATAGAACGAGCTATCGAAGAAATCAGCGCTTAGAATGCAATTATTCTCGCAAATCCTAAGCGCTAAACTTATATTCTTATTATTCTTCTGTATTTTGCCCCAGCAGACGATTGACGCTGTCTAAAAGCCTGTCCATGGCGAACGGCTTGCGGATGTAATCGTCTACGCCGAGCGTTTCCGCATAGGATTTGTGACGATTGCCCTCGTTGGCAGTTACCATGATAATGCGAATGGGAACGCGGCGAGTTCGGCGAAGCTTTTCCAAAACGAGAAAGCCGCTTCGTTTAGGCATCATCATGTCGAGAATAATCAGATCGGGATTTTCCCGTTCAGCCAAAGCCAACCCCTGATTTCCATCGCGCGCGTAAAAGACGGTGTAGCCTTCCGACTGCAACGCTATTTTAACCGATTCAACAATTTCTGGATCGTCGTCGACGATTAAAATGGTTTTGCCATTCAGGGTGGAATTCTGTCCAAATTCGTTTTCAGGAATATTGCTCATAAATCAAACCTGATCTGAAGGGGGGAGGGTAAGGCGTAAATCTAAAATAGAGAAAATAAATCCCTATAAAATATAATTCTATTTAACTACAAATTGTAAAAAAGACAAGCCCCCCCGCAAGGAGGCTTTGTCTGAAATAGAATACTAAAATCTGCTGTTAGCAACAGGGACGCTGTAACTGTGAAATCAGTTTTGTAGCGCGTCCATTTTTCTTACGGATTTATTACGGAAGCTTTTTTTCCGGGAGCTTTTTAACCGGCGGGAGTTTAAGCTGAGGCGGCATGTAAACAACTTCAGCTTTGATAATTCTCGTAGGTTCAACTCCGGTTTCGGGATTTCGGGCAATCTTTGCCAGAACGTCTAAACCGGTATTAACGCGACCGAATACGGTGTGTTTGCCATCCAGCCATTTAGTAGGACGGAATGTAATGAAGAATTGACTTCCTCCAGTGTCCTTTCCAGCGTGAGCCATTGAGAGCGTACCGCGGAAATGAATGCGAGCGTTGGGGTTGTCAACTTCGCAGGGAATGCAATATCCAGGGCCGCCGGTTCCGTTGCCGTTTGGATCGCCGCCTTGAGCCATAAACGACTGGATAACGCGGTGGAACGTCAAACCGTTATAAAACCCTTTGTTTACCAGTTCAATGAAGTTGGCAACGGTATTGGGGGCTTCATTGGCGAACAGTTCAATGGTCATGTCGCCAGCGGTGGTTTGCAGTCTAACGATGGGGCAGTCTTTGGCTTGAGCGCTGGCTTGACGCAGAGCTTTTTCTTTTGCCCATGCCGCTTTGTAATAAGGGAGATCTTTTTCCAGTTCCTCAAAGCCCTGATGAACTTTTCCAATGCCCTCTTTATTGATTTGCGCTTGAGTTTTGCCTTGTTTTTTAGCGCGATCAAGAGCGACTTGAGCCAGTTTCTTTGCGTTGGCAATTGCCACTTCAGCGTTAGTAAAGCTGTTGGAAAAGAATGCCGCAAATGCAGCCATTTCATAAATTTCCTGTTGTTCAGCCCAACCAAGACGAAGAAGATCGTTGCATTCTACGAGAGCTTTTTCATAATCGTCTCTGTTGATGAGCATGCCCAAATTGCTTCGCAGGATTTCTTTAATGACCTCGTCTTTGTTGGGGGCTTCTTTAAATGCTGCTTTGGCAGCGCCAACCAAAGGCGCTTGAAATCTCTCAAAATCATTGATCAATTTTTGACCTTCAGCAGCGATCTCTTTTTTACGAGCTTCAGAAGCCTTGGGGTACTCGTCGTACAACTTCTTCAATCTGCTGTTCATCTGATTAGCGTACGTTTGAATTTTCTCAACCAGATTGTAAAATTCTTTCGTAGCTGGACCGGCGTCGGGGTTTGCCCCAGTTAATGCGGGCGAAGGCGATGAAGTTGCAGGAGTTGTTGTCTGCTGTCCAAAGCTGACGCTGCAAAGGAGCGTAACAGTAAGGATTAAACTAAAAAATCTCATGGTTTTGGGTTCCTTTTTCTAATCCGAAGTCGTTGGGGGTTAGGAATTTCTTTTAAATATGCTATAATATAAATAGCTATCACCATAAACTAACGAAAGGCGGCTAACGCCACACGTTAATTTTATGCAAACCGTACATCCGGATTTGCCCCTGTATTTTACCAAATTTCTCCAATAAAGAAAAGCGCGATTTTATCAAATGAGTCAAAAATTCGAAAAAAAATCAGAGAAGACAAAAAAATCCGGTAAAAATCTGGCTGGCGTTATGGTCGATTCCGTTGGCTTGAGAATAATCGGCGGAACGTTTCGAGGCCGAAAGCTGGAATACGCCGGCGACATGCGCGTCAGACCCATGAAAGACCGCGTTCGGGAATCCGTATTCAATCTGGTTGGAACGGACGTCAAGGGGAAATTTGTCCTGGACTTGTTCGGCGGAACCGGCGCAGTTTGTTTGGAAGCGATAAGCCGCGGCGCCATTGGCGGTCAGATTGTCGAGATGCACTTTCCAACGGCTAAAACGATTAAAAAGAACATCGAAACGCTGGGACTGGCAGACGTCGTAAACCTCCATACAGGCAACGTTTTCATCTGGAATAAGAAGCGAGCCGCCTTGCCACAGGACGTCCCGTGGGCGGTTTTTGTCTGTCCGCCATACGAGTTTTTCATAAGTCGTTGGGACGATTTATCAGGACTGATCAGCTCTTTGCTGGAGCAGGCGCCGGCGGGAAGTCTGTTTGTGGTCGAATCCGACCAGCGTTTTGACTGGGAAAACGTCAAGGCGCTTACTCCCGATTCCGACTGGGATATTCGCGCCTATCCGCCTGCTGTTGTCGGGTTGATAAAAAAATAATATTCTTTGGCACAAAATTTGCATATTAAATGTAAACGACAAGATTGAAGTTTCTTCCGTTTCTTCTTTCTTGTCATTTTTCGGCGCGTCGTCGCTCCTTTCGACCGCCGAGTTTACAATTTTTAAGCAATGTCACCCCCCTCGATCCCCGGCGGTTTCTCCCCCAAGTTCCGTCGGGGATTTTTTGGCGTCCTCCGGATTCCACCTGGCGTTTATGGATAACGAGAACGTAAACTCCGGTTGAATATAGAGTTACCGTATTACGAACTCGAAAAAACACGTAATACAGCTTCCGACCGAACAGACGTAAAAGTAATTTCAAGCGTTACTTTTACGTCTGTTTAATTTTGATACAGCAAAATTGAACACGTGTATCAAAATTAAACATATTCAATTTCTGTTTTTTTACGATTTTTCTTCTCCGAGACTCTTGAAATTAATAATTTTTGAGAATATAATTAAATTCATCTGGTATAGACAATAAATTTAACTTATTTCTCTTGAGGAAGAGTTTAATCATGAATCGACGAACAGCATTAAAAAGCATGACTGCCGCAGGCGTTGGCGCGGCGATGTCGGCGTTGTCTGGAGCGGCGTTTGCGGACGACGCCCCGGCGGAAGAAAAGACTGAAGTTAAATCGAAGTACGTCAACCCGATTGTCGTGTCTTCGTACTCCTACTGGGTTTCGGAAGACGCCCCGACGATGGAACAGTGTATCGATTGGGCTTCTCAGATGGGCTTTGAAGGGCTGGAAATCCTCGAAAAGCAGATGTATCTCAACCCGAAGGCGGGCAAGATCACGTCCTCTGTCGTTCCCGGCGGCGGACAGATGTTTCAAACGTACGAAACGAATCCAGACTATCTTCGCAATCTGAAGAAGTACGCTTTTCAAAACGGCATTTCTCTGTGCGGATACGCGACTCATCAGAGCTTTCTCGACCCTCGCGAAGATTTTCGAGAAAAGAACATCAAAACGACCATTGCTGGTATTGAATCCGCTTACGCGTTGGGAATTCCCGTCTTGCGAGTCAACACCGGTCGCTGGGGAACGTCAAAGTCCTTTATGGATTTGATGAATCACAAGGGCATCGAGCCGGCTCTGGAAGGCTACAAAGATGAAGACGGTTTCCCGTGGGTTATCGACAGCTTGGAAAAATGCTTGCCGGTTGCGGAAAAGTGCGGCGTTATTCTCGGCTTGGAAAACCATTGGGGATTGGCTCGCCGGGCGGAAGGCGCATTGAAGATTGTCAACGAGATTGACTCCCCCTGGATGAGAATTATTCTCGACACCGGCAACCTGCTCGACGACGACCGTTACGAACAGATGGAAGCGTTAGCGGCAAAAGCCTGTTTCGTTCACGCCAAATTCTATTACGGCGGCGGGATTTATTACACGCTCGACATGGACTATAACCGCATCGCTCAGATTCTCCGAAAGGCAAACTTCAAGGGTTACATTTCCGTTGAATTTGAAGGCAAAGAATCCGCCATGACCGCGCTGCCGAAATGCCGTCAGACGCTGTTGGACGCTTTTAACGCGTAACGACTTTTTAACGCTTAACAACCCGAACGAATTCCCCGTAGGGCATTGGCGGCAGATCGACGCTGTACGGACGCATCGCGCCGGACTCGAATCGATAGCCGCCCGGCAAACGCTGTTCCAAAAGACGCGCCAGTTCCTCCGCGGGGAATTCCGGCGTATGCGCCGTTAAAAGAGCGTATTCCGGCGCGCCACCGGTTAGTTCCATGCACTCGTCAAGCAAGCGCGGCAGAGCGTCAGCGATTTTCCAGATTTCTCCTTTTGCTCCGTGACCGTAACTGGGCGGGTCGAGAATAAAAGCGTCATAGGCGTTTCCCCGTTTGAGTTCTCGTAAAACAAAGCGCTCCGCGTCCTCTGTCAGCCAACGGATCGACAGCTTTTTCCCTGTCGCCTGTTCTGTCAGCTGACCGTTAATTCTTGCCCATTGAACTGTGTTGGCGGCGGAATCAACGTGACTGACAACCACCGACGAATCCGCCAGCGCCGGGGCAATCGACGACCCGCCGGTATAGGCGAACAGATTCAAAACCTTCATGCCCGGTTTTGTAACACTTGTCAGCCAGTTCCAGTTGTCCGTCTGTTCGACGAACACGCCAAGATGACCAACCGGCGTTCTTTTCAGACTGAACGTTAGTCCGTTAATACAAACGTTCCACGAGTTGGGAAACGGAACGCGGTCAACCCATTTCCCTTTGAGGTCTTTTTCCCGAAAGAATTTGGAATGCGCCTGACTCCAGAGTTTCGGACGATTCTTTTTATACGCCTGCACCGCCGGCGCAGGACGGTCGAGAATGAACTCGCCGAACCGTTCCAGTTTCCGTCCGTTTCCGAAATCAAGCAGTTGATAGTCCATGTAATTAGGGAATGGGGAATGGGGAACAGGGAGTAGGGAATAGGGAATAGAATTAAGTTCTCGCTACTCTAGTTTATCCAGCGGTTTGAGTCCGTAGCCGCGGCAGAAGGAGGGAATGTCCATGCACTTCTTGCCTGCCGGCTGAATGCAGGTAAAGGCGACCTGACCGTTGCTGGTTTGAACGACAAGACGGTCTGAGGCTTCCAAAACCGTGCCCGGGTCGGCAACGGCGACGGCAACGGGAATGTCTAAAACCTGCGGAATGGAACGGGGAATGAGCCGCAGCAGATTGTTCGGATTGACCGGCTCGACTCCCGGCTTGCGATTCCAGAAGAAATGCGTCTGCGGCCACGGTTCCAGAGCGCGATACAAGTCTCGAATTTCCACGGCGGATTTCGTCCAGTCGATTTTTCCGTCACACTTTTTCAGCTTCGGGGCGCGAGTCGCTTCGCCTTCCAATTGCACTTGACAGCAGCATGTCCCGTTCTCCAGAGCGTCCAGAACGTTCTCGATCAGCGGCGCGCCCAGCTGCGCCAGAAGCGGTTCGACGTCTTGAGCGGTCTGGTCAGCGGAAACGTCCATTGACGCCTGACAGACCACCGGTCCGGCGTCCAGCTGAGGCGTTAGGTGAATTACCGTTACGCCAAGTTTCGTCTCGCCTTTGAGAATCGCCCAGTTAATCGGCGCGGCGCCGCGGTACTTCGGCAGCAGCGACCCATGCAGGTTCAATCCCCCAAACTTCGCGCTGGCGAGGACGTCGGGAGAAAGAATCTGCCCGAAGTCGCAGACGACCAAAATATCGGGATTATAGGCGCGAAGCTCTTCGACGTGGTTGTTAATCCGGTCAGGCGTCCAGACGGGAACGCCCAGCTCTTTGGCGGTTGTAACCATCGGGGATTCCGGCTGAACGCGTCCTTTAATCTCGCGCGGCGGCTGGCTGACAAGCAAAACGACGTCGTGCTTTTTACTCTGCGCCAAAGCGCGAAAAACCGGTACGGCAAAGGGGCCGCAGCCCATCATGACGATTCTCATATTTTAGGCAGTAGGCAGTAGGCAATAGGCAGTAGGAAAAGGGATATAGGCAACAGGAAAAGGATGTAGGCGGCTGGAAAAAAGGATATAGACAACATGCAGTAGGAAGCAGACAATAGTTTTAAATTCGCCGAAGGCGAACACTATTGCCTACTGCCTACTGCCTATCTGTATTTCAAACCGTTTCCGTTAAAGCTGACAGAAATGACCCATTGCCAGGTCGTATGGGTCGTTCTGCCGACGATTCGATTCCAGCCTTTTTTGAGGGTAATCTCGGTTGAGTCGGTCGTCTTTCCGCCGCGGGAGAAAAAATGTTCGTAAACGCGATCCTGATTGCAGTACAGCGTTACCATCTCGTTGGCGCTGTAGCAATTGGCGGCGAAGTCGACGCGGACTTTTTGCTCTTCGGGGCTGTAAACCTCGCGAACGAAATACGCGCCTTCAAATCCGTAACAGTTGTCGACGGCGTAAAAATCGATGTTGTTGGGGTCGTCGCCGCCGGTATAGTCTACGGACGGGAAGAAGCTGAACCATTCCACCGGTTTGCCGTCAACGGTCGATTCCAGCGGGTTTTTGCCGTCCAGAACGTCTTTGTCGATTTGTGTAACAGCGGCGTCTTTGTTGAACTGGGCTTCATTCCCAAACGGGGGAATGTAGAACCCCATCGCCAGACGGTACGGGGCGTTGAGTTTGACTTTTCTGACAATGTCTCCCGCCTTGACAGTTACGTACGTAGTGAGTTCTTCAGAGGAACCGGAAAGATAAATCGTGAACTCTTCGCCCTTGCCGAGTTCAATCTTGTCGACTTTGTACCCTTCCGGGGCGTCGACGGCAAGCTGAGATTTATCGGCGCCGCGAAGGCAGCCGCGAATAATCGCCTTGCCAATCGGAGCGGGCGAAACGACGTACAGGCTCATGCCGGGCTTTTGGAAATCCTTCTGGTATTCGCTGCAATGCTTTTCCAGATACATGTCCGCCGCCTTGTCCTGCCCGATAGCGCGGAGAATAGCGACGGTCATAACGTCGTGCCCCAGCTCCCGCGGGTGAACGTAGTCTCGAATAACGCGGTATTCGACGTCCTGCTTTCGAGCGTTTTCGACGGCGGCTTTGAAGTCGCGGCGAATCTCGCAGACGGTCGCGCCGTTCTCTTTCGCCAGCTGACGAACGATGGATTCCATTTTATCCATTTGCAGATTTTTGAAGTCGTACGGCGATTCCGTCAGCATGGTGGGCGCGGACAGAATCAGCTTTTTATACGGACAGCGCGCCTTGACTTTGTTAATCAAGTCCTGAAATTCCTCTTTCCAGACGTCGTAACAGTTATCAGCGTTGGAAATCGATGGGCAATGGGCGTCGTTCATGCCGAGAAAAATCAGAATCGTATCGGCGCCTTTGTCGAACTCGTCTTTAACGTAGATGTCGGGAATGTCCAGCCGCTGACGATGTTCGTATGAGTAATCGACGATGCCGCGCCAGGACGAAACCGTCTGACCGCTCCCTCCCAGGGGGACGAATTCGACGTCTGTTACGCCCGCTTCCTGCAAAGCGAGACGGACTCGGTGCGTATAACCGCACGGCAAGTTCATGGAATGACCCGTAATGCTGTCTCCGACGACGACAATGCGTTCCGCAAACGCGGCAGCGGGAATAATTAACAACGCAAGGAATAAAAGGATTCGTTTCATGGTAAAGTGAGTGTTACAAGTTTATGGTTTATGAATTCAGTTTATTTGCAATTCGTCTGCCGGGGGAACTGAGCGGATATTCGGACAATTCCGCAGGAGCAACCCAGGCAAATGTAACGTCTGAGCTTTTGGTCGATTTGGCTTGCTCTGCCTTATAGCAGACCAATTCGATTTTGTGATTGGTTACTTGATGATGGAAACTCATAAACGGTTCGGATTCCAGCTTGACGGTCAAACCAAACGACTGACGAATGCGGGATTCCAGCGCCGCCGGGGAATCGGACTCGTCGGCGTCGACGCGGGGGAAGTCCCACAACCCCGCCCAATGCTCTTTCTCCTGACGCTGACGGAGGTAAATCTCCCCCTTGCGATTATAAACGACAACGGCGGCGTGACGCCAGTAAATCGTCTCCGGCTTCGGCTTGGCAACGGGAATCAAATTCTCGCGTCCGGACTTTCGCGCCAGACAGGCATCCGCCAGCGGGCAGCTCTCGCACAGCGGTCGTTTTTTACAAACCTGCTGACCAAACTGCATCAACGCCTGATTGACCCGCCCGGGCGTTATGCTGGAACTGCGTTTGGGCGTTTCCACCCATCGGCGCGCTTCCTCCCAAAGCAGTTCCTGAGCGAACTTCTCGTCAACCGGGCTTTCCAAATCGGTCAGCCGGGCATGAATGCGAATCGTGTTCGCTTCCAGTATCGGGACGGGATCGTTAAACGCGATCGACGCAATCGCCCCGGCGGTGTATCGTCCAATCCCCGGCAGGGATTCAATCTCTTTGACGTCGCGGGGAAAAGCGCCGTCGAAGCGTTCTACAATCGCCCTGGCGGCTTTATGCAGGTTTCGCGCGCGGGAATAGTATCCCAAACCTTCCCAGTACTTGAGGACTTCCTGTTCCTCCTCCGCCGCCAAAGACGCAACGTCCGGGAACCGACTCATGAACCGTTCAAAATAGGCGTCCAAAACCGTCCCGACTTGCGTTTGCTGCAGCATGACTTCGCTTATCCAAACCCGATATGGAGTTACGTTCTCCTTCCACGGCAGCGACCGCGCGTTGGCGTCGTACCACGTCAAGAGAGCTTTCTGCAGGGATTGAATGGAATTGGGCATGATTGAGCTTCTATTGTCTTTTATTTTACCGCTTTTCGTTTTTTTTCCAATACCCGGTTACAATTTGTAAGAAAATACGTATTAATACTCTGGAAGTTGTTGACAATTTCTATTGGCGATGTTATAATATATCAAACATGAATTTTTACAAGTTTTAATCCGCATTAAAAATCATGAAAAAACAGGCATTACTGGTTGGCATTAACAATTACTCAAAAATGGGTTCGCTCAACAACCTTCGCTTTGCGCGACAGGATGCTGAAGCGGTTAGTTCCGCCTTGCAATCGAACTATGGTTTCACGGAAGATGAAATCACGTTAATGACTTGTGAACGGGAGGGAACGCTCTCTCCTGCAACGCCTGATAATATACTTAACCAGTTGCAGTCGGATCAGTTTAGCGAACCGCTTGATTTGTTCATTTTTGGATTTTGGGGACACGGCATTTGGGAGAACAACGTCCGCTATCTTTGCCCCATGTCGACGCTGCAAAACAAGCTTGCGAACACGTGTTTGCCGTTGAACGACGTTGTTGAGTGCATTTCCGAACTACCTATCCATAACGCCTGTTTTATTCTCGACTGCTGTCAGAATATCGCCGGCAGAGGCGCTGTGTACATGTCGGAAGAGGAAAAGGACTATCTTGAGAATCTGGGACGCAATATTATCTTTAACAACAAGAAAAAAGCGGAACTGAACGCCCCAGCAGTTCAGAAAGACGATTTTGAGCGCAAAGTCGCCATTCTAAACTCCTGTCGCCCTGGTGAAATTGCCTACGAATGGGACGAGAAAAAACACGGCATTTTTACAGCTCATCTGCTTGAAGCCATGCGGAAGCGTCTGAGAACTGTAACCGATTGGGCAACGCATTTAAGCAACGTTGTCAGTAAAACAGCCGCTCGACTGGGTAAAAGCGCTCAAACGCCCCTTTATTCTTTGGAAGGCTGTATTGAACTTCCGGCGGTTTCAGATCCGATTCCAACTCCGTTGCCTTCGTTCAATGAGGATCCCGAATTTGAAAAGGAAACGTTGATCCATGCGGCTCTTAAGCTGGTTGAATTGTTTCAGGAATCGGTAAGGATTCACGAAAAGGAAAGCGTCAAAGAATGGTTCTTGCATCAGAAAGAACAATTTATGTCGGTCTACGCTGCGCTTGAAGGCGGTTCGATTACTGGACAAAAGGCTTATTCCCGTCTGTTGGAATTGGCCCGCAATGCAGGAAACTGGATTAAGACCAATCGTAATTTGTTAGGCGGAGGGAGACTCGTTTTCGTTTCTTATGAGTGGTACTCATGGAAGAAATTTGCCGAAGATAAACATTTAGAAAACATTTCTGAAGCATTGCACTCGTAGTTTTATGAGTTCGTTTTTATCCAATTTAATTGCCGTTCCTCAAAAGCAGGTTCAAATTGCCATTGTCGGTATGACTGGATCCGGTAAAACCGTTCTTGTCTCGACATTGGCAATGAAAATGTCGCAAATGGCGGATCGTGGAGTTTTCCTGTCTCCCATTGGCGAAAATCGACGTCAAACGTTACAGTACGTTCAACAAAACTGGAAGACTCTTAATCGGGGAGAATGGCCGCCGTCCACGCCGGCAGGTGAAATTGTTCAGCTGCAATGGGAGCTGTCGACGGAAAACAACGTTGCTTCCGTTCGCTTTGCGGACTGCGCCGGTCAGGACGTTCGCGCCATTTTCGATCAAAATGCCTTTTCGAGTTTGTCTTTAACCAGAGATCTTCGAGATATTTTTCTGTATCTTAACCGCTCAAACATCATTCTGTTTTTAGTCAACATGGAAGACATTCTCGGGCGGACTGACAAGCAGTCTTTGAAGAACGTTCTCAACGTAGACCAAATGATTTACGTGCTCAACCAGACGCCAGGCATTCCTCGAAAATGCGCTGTTGTGTTGAGTCAATATGACAAATACAAACCGGAAGTCGATCAAAATTTTGGAGGAGACGTTCTGGAATATCTTCGTGCGTATCTGCCACAGCTGCACGGTCAGTACGTTCGCAACAAGAGCTTTGAAATCATTCCCGTCGCCGCTGTTGAGCAAACTCAAACGGTTGTTGAAAACGGAAACGTCAGAAAGGTTCCAGCTCCGGGTTTTACGTCGTATAATCTCGAAGCGCTCATTCATTGGCTTGCCAGCTCTGTAGACGAGTTGGAACCGCAAATCCAAAAGCTGCCTGAAGAAGTCAATCCTGTCGAAAAACGCTGTTTCGTACCAGACGATTCGCCTAATCCCATTATTACCGCTGTTAAAGAAAAATATACAACCGGCTGTTTGACCGCCGTTACAGGCTGCTCATCGTTATTATGGGGTTCGTTCCTTATTTTGTTGTGTTTTTGCTTCCTCGGAATGGGATATACAGAGTCAGACTGTAATCCCTGTTATAAAAACGTTTTTTACGGTTTTGCTTTTGGATTTTTTATTCTCTTTCTGCTTTACAGGTTTTCTCTTGGAAAACCAAAAGAGAAAGAATGAAAACTCCGTTTTGTTTCCCTGTTAACTACCCTTGATTTTTTCGATTTAGCAGTTTTATTATGAGAGTATACTACGCCCTTTACGATCAGTCATACGACAACAACGCTCAGTATTGGACATGGTTTCCGGGAGAAATCACTCAGAAAATGCGTGACGCGATTGCTTCAAAATCGGGGGCTTTCCAGATGCGTCCAAAACATCCAAATCTGCTTACTGAACCTGATATCGTGGGCGGCATTATCAACTATCAGGATCAATGGTGCGTCGTCTATCGGTACTTCAATGGAGGGAACGACCCTCAAGGACGTCCCGACCGATGCGTCCTGGCAACCGCCTGGGTCAGAACGGCTGAAGCGAAAGGGCAAAATCTGTACGCTCTGCTTTTCTGCCCTGTTTTTTTGGACGTTCAAAGACAGGCGTTATATCAATGTCCAGTACAAGTTCCAAGAGCGTTGATAGAGGATTGTAATTGTCCAGTTTCACAAAACGATCCACAGCTTGCTATTTATAGCAATAATCCAGATATTGGAAGCTGGTCTTTTAGGAGTCCTGATGAAGTTGAAGTTATTGGAAAACTTTTTCCAACGTTGATTGGAGACGGTTTGAAGTCGCTGCAGGTTTTACAATCGGCCGCTTATATGGAAACTTTTTCTGGAACTCCCCTTGCCAGCGGCATTACGTACGTTCCAAAAGTTGAAATCCCGCCTGAAAATGACGACGAAGATGGTCTCCCAGATCCGCAATCTTCGCGTCGGAATAAATGTCTGGGTATTTTGTTAGTAATACTTTTTATCCTCTCATCCTTACTGATATACGATCGTCTAACGGATCATAGTTTCATTAAACTTTTTATTCGAGATTTTGTTAATATTGAGGAACAGAATCCTAATATCCAGAATCCTGACGACCAGAATCCTGACGACCAGAATCCCAATGGACAAGAATCAGGGCGACCGATTTATCCTACGGGACAACAAGCGAATCCAGGAAATCCACTAACGGAACCAAACAATGATATGTCGGGAATGCCACTTATCAAACCATAATAGAGGCGCTTATTTCAAAAGAATAACCTGCTGTAAAGACAATGGATAATTCACCAATCCGAATTGCAATTGTCGGCATGACCGGCGCGGGAAAGACGGTTTTGATTTCGACTCTGGCGATGAAAATGTCCCAGATGGCGGATCAGGGCGTCTTTTTGGCTCCGATGGGCGAGAACCGTCGTCAGACGCTTCGGTACGTACAGGAGAACTGGCAGACGCTAAACTCCGGCAAATGGCCGCCGTCCACGCCTGCGGGAGAACTGATTCATCTGGAATGGGAGCTGACAACCAAAACCAACTCGGCAACCGTTCGTTTTGCAGACTGCGCCGGACAGGACGTTCACGCCATTTTCAGTCAGGAAAGATTTGACTACGGCGCTTTGACGCCGGACCAGAAATACGTCTTTGACTATCTTCGCAGCGCTAACGTCTTGATATTCCTAATCAATATGGAAGACGTTCTGGGGCGTTCGCCCAAACAGGCGTTGGAGAATTCCTTGGATATTGACCAGATGTTTTACGTCCTCAATCAGAAGGCGAATTTCCCTCGCAAGACCGCTCTCGTTTTGAGTCAGTTCGACAAATACCGCGACGAACTCAGGGAAAGATACAACAACAATTTGCTGGAATACCTTCAGGCGAACTTTCCGCAATTGCATGGTCGATATATCCAGAATCCCAATTTTGCCGTTATTCCCGTAGCGGCGGTCGAAACGACCCAAACGATAATCGAAAACGGAATGACGAAGAAGGTTCCTGCAGAGAATTTCTCTTCGTTCAATCTGAAAAAACTTATTTCCTGGATAGCCAGCGCCGTTGACGAGCTTGCACCGCTGATGGCGCAGGTGGATATTCCATCCATTACGTCGTCTGTTGACAATACGTCTGACGAATCCCCGTCTACTGATAAAACGTCTGATGAGGGCATTTCATTTGTTGATACATACACGATTGACGACGCATCTCAAATAGAGTCGACTATACCTGTTGAGTCGTTTGAAGGCGCAACGTTGATTTTCCCTGCAGATTCAGACGTAGATGCCAGTCCGCAAAATGTTGATGTCTGTCCGCAAGATGTTGAGGCTCCCCCTCGAAATGTTGAAGTAATCCATCAAAAGAAAAGTTATGCGTTTTTATGGTTGGGGATTATTCTCTTTTGTGCATTTATAAGCGGTCTGGTAATTTATTATCATATTGCCAAAAATGAGGATTACGAATCACCGGCGCAAAGGTTTGGTAAATTCTGGATTTTCGTATCAGGCGTATCGTTAGCGTTATACTGTTGCAGCGTTGTAAGAATTATACTGGAAAAAAACTTTATAAAGAAACTTCAAAATGAAGCGGATGCGTCAAAGCATATACAAATTGGAAACAGTCTTCGCGCCAAAATGCACGTAGATTATTTGGCAGCGTCCGGGCTCCTTTTCTATGGCATTTATACCGCATGTGTGACAGTATTTCAAATAGTTCCTTATTTGTACATTCTGCCATTGGGAATATTGATATACATGTATTATTCCATGTCAATGGAAGTTTACAAAGAACGCATTTCAGAAATGATTCATTTACAAAGGAGAATAGAATTTTTTAATGCGGCAGGCGCCATTTTTGGCGGGTTTCTGTTAGCAACAGCAATGCTTTACGGCATGTTTATGTGTTTCGGTCTGAACGTCACGGAATCAATGGTTGCAGTTAATGTTGTATTCATTATTATTTTAATTATGGTCGGCATCGGCTTTATTGGGAAACAAAACAAGAATCAGAATCAATAATTACAGAGATTGAGTTTTTCAAACTCAACAGCGGATGAGCGCGTTACAGAATAATCTTTGAATAAAACATACTTGATAGATGTTCTGAAAAGATTTCCCGTCCGCCTTGAATGCATAACAAAAAGCCGATGACAATGTCGTCATCGGCTTCGTTATTCAGTCTTTAGAATTGACGATTGATCAGTTTCCCTTTGGCTTCCAGCTGTCTTTCAGACTGACGGTGCGGTTAAAGACCAGTCTTTCCGGGGTTGAATCCGGGTCGCAGCAGAAGTACCCTGTGCGTTCAAACTGGCAGCGGTAGCCCGGCTGAACGGTTGCCAGCGCCGGTTCAACTTTGCAGCCGGTCAGAACTTTGAGGGAGTCCGGATTGAGCTGTTCCAGCCAATCGCCTTCGACGTCGCTCAAGCTCTGGCAGAGCAGAAGTTTGTCGTACAGACGAACTTCGGCGTCAATTGCCGAGGCAGCGTCAACCCAGTGAATCGTTCCTTTGACCTTGCGACCGTCAGGCGACTGCCCGCCTTTGGTTTCTGGGTCGTAGGTGCAAATCAGCTCGACAATCTCGCCGTTTTCGTCTTTGACGACCTCTTCGCACTTGAGATAGTACGCCCAGCGAAGTCGAACTTCCTTGCCCGGCGCGAGGCGGAAATAACCCTTGACCGGCTCTTCCATGAAGTCCGTTCTTTCGATGAAAATGTGACGGGACATCGGAACCAGACGCGTTCCCGCCGATTCGTCTTCCGGATTGTTGATCGCCTCAAGATACTCGACTCTTCCTTCTTCCCAGTTGGAAATGGTAACCTTGAGCGGATTGAGAACCGCCATCACGCGCGGAGCGACTTTGTTGAGATGTTCGCGAACGCAGTGTTCCAGCAAGCCCATCTCGACAAGGCTTTCCATCTTGTTCATGCCGATTTTCTGACAGAAGAGTTTAATCGCCTCGGGCGTGTAGCCGCGGCGGCGAATACCGCAGATGGTTGGCATTCGCGGGTCGTCCCAGCCGGAAACCAGCCCTTCCTGAACCAGTTGTAACAGCTTCCGTTTGCTCATCACGGTGTTGGTCAGGTTAAGGCGGGCGAATTCAATCTGGCGGGGATGGTAAATGCCGAGATTTTCGCAGTACCAGTCGTACAGCGGGCGATGGTTTTCAAACTCCAGCGTGCAGAGCGAATGTGTAATCCCTTCGATGGAATCGCTCTGCCCATGGGTGAAGTCGTACATCGGGTAGATGCACCACTTGTCGCCGGTGCGATGATGGGACTGATGAATAATGCGGTACATGATCGGGTCGCGCATGTTGATATTGGGCGAATTGAGATCTATTTTCGCCCGAAGGGTATAACGACCGTTTTCGAACTCGCCGGCTTTCATGCGTCGAAACAGATCGAGATTCTCTTCAATCGGACGATCGCGATACGGGCTGGGCTTGCCCGGCTCGGTGAGCGTGCCGCGATACTCTTTCATCTGCTCCGGCGTCAGCTCGTCGACGTAGGCTTTGCCGTCCAAGATGAGCTTTTCCGCCCATTCGTAGAGCTGATCAAAGTAGTCGGACGCGTAATGCAGTTCGTCCCAGTCGAAGCCGAGCCAATGAATGTCGTCCATAATGGAATCGACGTACTCGACGTCCTCTTTGGTTGGGTTGGTATCGTCAAAACGGAGATTGCAGCGTCCGCCGTACTCCTGCTTGATTCCAAAATTGAGACATATTGACTTGGCGTGCCCGAGGTGCAAGTAGCCGTTCGGTTCCGGGGGAAATCGGGTTATCGTCTGCTTGTGCTTGCCGGACGCCAAATCGTCTTCGACAATTTTACGGATAAAGTCTTTCGTTTCTTTAGGTTCGTTCAGGTTTTCTTCGGACATGGGTATGTTTTAGGAAATAGGGATTAGGGATTAGGCAATAGTCGCGAAGCGTTCCGCTAGAACCGCATTAGCGGTTCAATATTTGTAGCCGTGGGTTTTAATCCACGGGAGATCAGGGAATAGCATGGAGTCTGGATTGAGGAGCGCGAGGAGAACGCAAGCGTCTTATAATTCCGCGTTCCGAATGAGCTTTATTCCCTTAATCCATCAAAGACGAAATACCATTTCTCGTCTATACGCTATATTATATATAAATAGAAAATTTGAACAGCCCCCACAAACGATAAAAGATTCTTTAGGGAAAACGCTCAAATTTTGATTGTTTTAGGGCTTTGCAAACGCATGGTTGAACCAGATTTGCGGGCATCTCGTCCGCATTATGATTTCACGACAAAAACACAAATTAATATCGTCGTTTCAATAGAAATCAAACTCCTCATCCGGGTCGATGCCAAGCTCTTTGAGGCGTTTGGCGGCAAGGAAATGACTGCTTCCTTTTTTATACCATTTAATTGCCATGCTCATGTCCTTTTCGACGCCCATGCCGTGTTCGTACATGTATCCCACGCGAAACGGGCCGTATGGCTGTTCAACAGTTTGATAGATTTCAAACGCCCGGCGATAGTCTTTTTCCACTCCGCCGGTTCCTTTACGGAGAATGTCCGCCAGATTGCAGCGAGCGCAGTCGTCGCCGTCTTGAACCGCTTTTTCATACCAGTAAACCGCTTTATGACAATCCAGTTCAACGCCTATTCCGTTTGAGTACAAAATTCCCAAGTCGCATTTCAGGCACGCCTGGTTAAAGTAATCGGACGTCCCGGATTCAATCGCCTTGCCGAAATCCAGCAGCAGTTCAACGTCTTCCTTTGAATACCCGAAATCCTGATGGGAGCCGTCGCGGAAATCGTATCCGTGGGTTGAGCCTATAAGCTCTGAGGGCATAAACAACGAACCCGGTTCCGAATCTATAGCGTCGCCTGTATCAAAGGAACCATCCCATTGAAGTTCTTTAGCCTTGTTGAAAAACTCTTCCCACGACTGATCGGTAAATGGAACGAAATTAAACTGCGTTTCGTCGACTCGAGTCCAGCCTTGGGGAACGATTTTTTTGAAATCTTTGTACAGAATATCTATATGTTCTTTTAAACGCGCGTCTTCCAGAGCAATCACCTCGCCGAAAGCGAAATAGTCAATATCGTTGTCGTCCGGATAACGAAAATAAGAAACTGTCTTGCATAATTCCGGATTTTTCTTGCTATGAAGTTCGAGATCGTCGTTATTATGCGTTTTATCCATCAGGAAATGAAGCGTTTGCGCCATGGCGGCGGTCAGCAGACTATGAAAACGTTTGTCTTCTGATGTAACGGAGACGCCAGTCCGTCGCAGATAATCATAGCCGACGAATATATTGCAAACGTCGCATGGAAATTCGATAGACGAACCGAACTTTCCAAGATGTTCTTTTATAAAACGGACGTCGTCCTTGAGTCGGAATTCAAAATTTTGCGGAAGAAAAAAATCGCTGCTGCCTTTAACTTCTCCGCCTTGGGCTTCATAGCCATCGACAAACGCCATATCGCAAAGCAGTTTAACAATATCTTCGACAAAATAAAAATCGTATTCCGACGAAAGCATGGGAAGACGAACTTCGTATCCGTTGTCAATTTTTAGAATTGAAATGGCTCGAGAAGAACGTCCCTCATATATCAAAGAGAGATCAGGAAAATCTTTATTGAATACAACGATCGGATAATCTTCTGAAATCAAATCCAGAATGTCAGTCGGATCCAGTGTTTTTTTCGTTCGGATAAAGAAGCTGTGATTCATAATTGTTAAATCAGGGAATATGAGGGAAAAGTAATTGAGTTTTGTTAAAAAAGAAAGATGAATATGGGAATGGCAATCCTTTCAGGATGCGGTTTGACGCTCATCCCGTTTATCTTTATATGAAAAAACAAGCGTTTCTGTTCGGTAAAATCTTGGAATAAAATCATTGAGAAATCCTCTGACGGATAAATTGATTGACGTCTTCCGGATGGGTTAGAACAATAACGTGCCCGGCGCCGTTGATGATTTCGTCCGGATGAGTGTACCGAACCGGCAGAAGACGGTCTGCGGAGCCGTGCAAATGCCAAATCGGAAACGGGTATTCCGTCGGTTTGTCTTGCCAGGCGCAAATCATTTTTAAAACGTTATGGCTGCGCTGAACCGGGCTGTCAATAATCTGGTTGAGAAGATTTTGAGCGATAAACGAAATTCGCTTTCCCCGAATCCAAATCTGAAATCGCGCCCAGAGTTTAACGAGCTTCCAGTTTCCGTTGGGCAGCCAACAGGAGAATTTCCAAATTGCTCGGGAAACCGGCGGGATTTCCGTTCCTCCGCGTATTGTCGCCAGAAGAAAACAACCCTTGACGTCGACGCTGCGCTGAACCAGATAATTCCCGATAATCGGCGAGACCATTCCGCCAAACGACAGCCCGCCGATGTAACAGGCGTTTTCCGCTTCTCCGCTTTCCGGGGCAAAATACTGCTTATAGACGTCCTCCGCCCATCGAAGCGCAAATGCGTTGAGCATTTCACCTTTCTCCGGTTCAATCCAGTTCGGAACGACAACGTCAACGACGTCGCTTAACGCCTGCTTTTGCAAGACGAACAAGTCTTCAGTACACGCCAGACCGGGGAATAGTAATAGTTTCATGGGAAAGGAAAACTTAAAGCCCAATATCAATTAATCGTCTTTTAATGCTTCAAATTGCGACTGGAGCAAGGGACTGATTTCAACATGTTCAATGGGATGAATGAAGCCTCTATAAATTAACAGCTTCTTGAGGATTTCAATAAACTCCAAACAATCCAAATCCTTGTAAAAGCTGTCAATCAAGTTTTTTCGGTGTTCATTTTCTTCTTTTCTTTGCCACCAACCTCTTCGGTGATTATCAAAGAATGGATCAAACATATCTTGACGATTACTTATTGCACCGCGACTCCTAGCTATGCCAAGTTGAATAAAATGCCGATAAAAATCGGTTTTGGTTTTAAAACCCATGTTGTAAACCAAATCAGTATCAAACTTAGCTAATCCGTATCCGATCATATTGAGAATGTCGTAATTCTCATGTCTGTTTTTGTTAGGCATAATGACAGTTTCCTTTCATGTTAATAATAATGGAATGAGTAAATGAAACAATTATGATATTATACCATAAATCAAATTAATTTCTACGCTCTTCCCCAGTCGAAGGCGAGGACGTCGCACAGGTCGCGGGTTCCGAAGGCGAGCATGACAGCGCGGTCGAAGCCCAGCGCGCAACCGGCGCAGGGCGGAAAGTTTGAACGAAGGGCATCTAGGAGTATTGAGTTGGGTGGAAGCGGAGCGTGTCCGTCTGCAACGCGCTGACGGTTGGTGAATTCGTGGCGTCGCGCCAGCTCGTCTGCGTCTGCCAGTTCGTGATACCCGTTCGCCAGTTCCACCCCGCCGACAAAAAGTTCGAATCGTTCTGCAACCGCGCCGTACGGCTCGTCAACAACTTTCGCCAGAGCGGACTGCGTCGCCGGGTAATGGTACAGAATCGTCGGGCGCCATTGATCCGGGACGTCGTTATTGAATCCCAGTTTGACCTGAACTTTTTCCGACAGAATCACGTCCAGCCAGGAATCGCGGTCGTTCGGGTCGAATCCGTCTGGGACGCCGAGGTTTTCCGCGTGACAGAATTCTCGAATCTGTTCCATTGTCGCGGAAAACGGGTCAAGGTTGGCGTATTGGATAAAGGCGTCTCGATAGGAAATCCGCTGGGCGGCTTGAACGGTCAATCGTTCTTTGAGCAGCGTTTGACAAAGCCCTTCCAGAACAGTCATGCCGGCGTCGAAATCGTCGTTGACGCCGTACCATTCGATAATCGTGAATTCCGGGTTGTGCCGCTGACCGTATTCTCCGTCGCGAAACGCCGGGCAGATCTGGTAGATTGATCCCATTCCCGCCGCCAAGAGCCGTTTCATGGCGAATTCAGGAGACGTCTGCAGAAAAACCGGCGCGGCAGGGCGGGCTTCGGAAATCACAGCGTCCGTTTTAATCGTCATCGGTTCCAGCCATCGATCAATGGTTGTGTCGCGAGAAATGACAGGCGTCTGAACTTCCGTATAGTTCAGAGAATCAAAATAGTTTCTTGCCCGTTTGAGCAGTTGAGCGCGTAATTTTAACGCTTCAACGGAGCCGGACGGGCGCCAGGGAATATGGGGAGTAGTCATTGGGTTGGCTAAAATGATAAATGTGGAATTGACGCCAGTAGTTTTCGAGGAATGGAGTTCTGACGCCAAATCCTCTTATTTCCATGGGATCCAATCGGTCGCTTTCTGCCAGAAGGATTTCTGTTCCGGTTCCTTTTTTGCGTCGTTTGGAGGCGCGGACTGGTTTGGGGTTTGTATGGATTCGTTAGACGGTTTTCCAAAGTTGAACAGTTTTTTCCTTTGATTCCCGCTGAGTTGAACGGGCGGGGCGGCAGACGGCGTTTGCGTAACCGACGGCTGATTTGAAATCGCCCCGAAGGATGCCGCAGAATGTCCGACGGCGTTGTTGTACGGCGCGGTTGTCGCTGCTGTTGGAGCGCTGGGGAAACTTCTCAATTCGACGCAGTTCATAAGGAATTGTGGCCAATAGCTTTGTTGATATTGCCAGCAGTATTCCAGTTCTCCTTGAGCGAATTTGGCGTTAATCGGACGTATGGATTTGTATAATTCCTGCTGTTCGTATTCGGAAAAATACAGGTCGGAAATGCTGATGTTGTCAATCCACGCTTCCCCTTGTTGTGAAAGCTCAAACCCAATTCGCAAATTGTCGACGTTCTCCAAAGGCAGATTGTTAATATGGAAATAAAACTGCTGCCATTCGCCTTGCTGAGCAATAACAGCGTTGTTGGATCCTTGGCAAAAGAGCGTTTCCTGATAAACGTTTCTGCCTCCGCATTTTCCACTGATAAAACATTTCAGTGGAATGTTGGGGTCTTTTTTTAGCCAAACGCTTATAGTGAATCGTCCAGTCGCTTCGGTGGATATTTCTTTACTGTAAAGCGCCGTTGGCCAGCCGTCGCAGACAAGACGCAGAGAACTTCTTCCGTTAACGGCGTCTCGATAATCTATTGTCGCGCCGGAGGACGAATTCTCAGGCTGACTCGGATTCTTCCAAATAATCCATTGCGGAACAGGCTGGGATCCGTTAGCTGGAAGTTCGAAGTCCGGGTTATCGAGAATTCTCATGGCTTTTGCCGATCTGAGGGCGTTAGCTCGATTGATCAGATCGGTAAGGCTTTTTCTCATCTGGTCGATTGTTTGCGGACTCCAAATGACGACTGGAGTCTGCGGTTGAAGCGGCGCGTTGAATTTAACGATTTGCACTTCAAAGGGCGCGAATGAGCTTTGCCATACGAGCAGGTTGTTTTCGTATGTCAATTTGGGAATGTTGTCGATATAGTCAGAGCCTTTATTGTTCTGTTCTGAAAAGCGGTTGAGGACGTTGTCCAAACGCAATCCCGCAGGCGGATTTGTCCCGTTGAACGAAGCGTCAAGTTTGATTTTCCCTGCAATTCTGTACGGGGTTGTATTGACCGCGTAAGCCCATGTTGACTGCCCGTCGGAGAGCCAACGGCAGACGATTGCTTGCGACTGTGAAGATTCTTCTACGGCCTCTTGCCTACTGCCTACTGTCTGGTTATACGGTCGATACGCCAGACACCGAAATGCGGCAATCGTGTTGACGACAGATTCTTCTTCGCCCAGAGCGAGCGTCCAGCCGCCGTCGAAGAATTCCTGCGTGTCCCACTTGGCAAGGCTTTGAATAAATCGGCTGCGGTTTTCGATTCCTGCTGGAGTCGGAATGCTTTTGAGATAAGCGTAGGTCGGTTTATACGGAGATTTTTTCTCGAAATCCGTTAATTGGACGCTGTGAACAGGATGGAAAAACAGGCTGGCTTGAATTCTTTGCCCGTTTCGAGAACTGAAAAAGGCGTCGATGTTGGGAAGCGTTTTCCATTGCCGATCTGCAGCCGATTTCCCGAGCGGTTGTCCGTTGATGACTCGTTGGGTGTACATCAGTACAATGTCATGTTTTGCGCCCAGACCGTAATCGGCGCCGAGTCCGCATTGAAGCATAGCGTATTCAACGCTCACGGTTTGAGGAAGTCTTGGCAGCAGAACGTTTTGGTGGCAGCGAGTAAACAACTTTGCGCCTGACAGATACAGCTTTCGATTGCCACCGTCCGCCTGAATTCTGTCGCGAAGTTTGCAATAGAACTCCGCCAGCTTCTCGCTGCGCCATTTTAACCAATGCGCCAGAGCCGGTCCGGTGAGATAGCGCGCTCGCTGCTGGAAACGCTGAACGCCCTCGCCGGGAACGCGAATGCCGGTGTCGGCGGTAAAGCGTCGAATCGTTTCGTCGTCCATTCCCCACTGCGGCGGCGGGAGAACCAGCCAGGAATTGTCCGTCAGCTGCAATCCCAGTCCGGTGAACGACGGGTGGTTTTTGTAACGGAACGTTAAATGCGAAACCATGTCCAGAACGAACTGCTGAACGTCCGGATGTAAAATGTTATAGTACATCGCCGCTCCGTTTTCCGGCGGATATGCAGACAGAATCGTTTTGCCGTTTGGACCAACCCATTGCAGACCGGACGTCTGAGGATTGTTGTTTCGAACCTTTGCTTCCAAAGCCGGAACCGGTTGAGCCATTTCGATGGCGGGAATAAAGCGCATCTTTTGCCGGTCGAACACTCTCATCAGGAGTTCTAACGCGTCTTTTCGAATCGGGTCGGCGCAGCTTTGCGAAAAAATCCCGGTGTCATAGAGCGGGGTGGGCGCCAGTTCCGGACACGGCCAGATGGCGCTGCCGTCGCTGTTGACGGAAATCATGGCTCCGTTGTATCCGACGAAATTGAGGTATTCTGTCATGCGCGTTGCGCCGTCGTAGAACGTTTCCCAGCTGTCCAGAACCATGTTGGCGTTTTCCGTTGCCGTTTTCTTTGCCGAAAACATGGCTGGGAATTGCGGTCTGTCCAAATACGCAGCTATGAGCCGCGGAGCCGTTCCGGAATACATCGGCGGAAGTTTGTCAACAACCGACATGATCCGTATTTTGCCGTATCGAGATACGACGTCTTCCCGAAGATTATAAATTACCACAACGGGAGACTTCGTTCGAGGCCAAAATACGATTTTATGGGTTTTCCAGGACGGTCTGTCCTGCGTCAATAACGAGTCGGCTGAAATGTGAAATCCTGAATCGATGTTGCCAGACGTAATTGCGCCTGCGGCATTGGGTTCAATTATGCTAATTCCCGTTGTCTGCTCGGAATCGGACGGATATTCAATTTCCAGAATGTGAGGCGTTCCAATTCTTTCAACCGGGAACGTATACGCCTCCCAGGACGGATTTTCTCCAGGTCGATTTGCCGCCAGTTCTGTTACAGATCCCAGCTCACATTTCAGGACTCTGGCGGTTCCGTTCCCCAACGGATATTCCCACTGCTTTCCACCCAGCCCAAGGGGAAGCTGCGACAAACGCTCCAGCGGTTCCCACCATTGAGGATTTGCCGGGTCAATTTCCGCCGTCAGACGAGTTTCCAATGGTTCAGACTGTTCGGGCTGTTCAGGCGTTGTGTCAATAATCGCCAGCTGAACCTTGCGGGTCGCCAGGATTCGAGGGGCTTTCAAATGCGCGTTTTCCAGCTGTTTGTTGACTACGCCTGATACGCGAGGGAGAATGGATCCGCTTTTACTGCAGCTGGCGGTTATAATGACGTCGTAAACGCCCTCTTCCTGAGGCAGTGGAATGTTGAGAAGAATGTCTCCGCCGGTTTCCGGCGTCCATGTATAATCGTTTTTATAAACGACGAAGTTTTCTCGAGTGTGCTGCAATCTCACCTTGATTATTGCCGGATTGTAATCTGTCAACCCTTCAGCGGCGAGTTTGTAGGGAGTCAATTTGGCGGTAAACGTTTCTCCGGGAGAGAAAACCAGATTATCGCGATTGATGTTCAGTCGCAGATAGTCTCCAGAAGTTCGACGAAGAATGACTTTGGCGTCAAAGGCGTCGAACTGAATCGGCTGATAGAACAAATCTTCCCAGTTGATGTCAAAGCGTTTCGGTTCCTTGTTGTCTGCTGAAAGAGTTATTCTGATTTTACAGCCCGGCTGACCGGTAACGCTGAGCGTGTATCCGTCGTAAGCGCGAGCTGACGTGTGATGAATATACAAAACGCCTTGTTGTACGGAATACGCCGCCGCCTGATCTGCTTCTATTCCCAGAGAAAACGCCTCGGTAACGGAACCGTAAACGGAAGCGCCGGACGGATTGAGAACTTCAATCTGCCCTCGCCAAATGTGACTTGGTCCTGTCCAGGTTACGCAAAACGTACAGGTCTGTAAACCCGATTGAGCGTTGACGCCGTTTGAAAGCGTGGTTTGCTGTGGAATGGAACCAGTCGAAGACGGTTGCTGAAACGCAGCGTAATCATTCACGCCTTCAGACTGCATGAGCAGATTTACCTGTGGATTGCCAGACGGAATCGACGCAGTGGATTCAGACTGAGGGTTCTCGATATAAGGTTTTTGGTATGGAACGCCGCTGGAAAGAGCGCCGTTTGTCGCTGCATAGGGAAGTCCGGACTGCTGTTGAGCTTCGACGACGCCGTTTATTTGAATTCCAAACAAAAACAACGCGGTCGCAGCGATTGTCAGAATCGTTGCGACTGTCTTCTCGCGTTTTAATACGCGCGCGCGCGAATTGTGGAAGTCAAAGCTGCTGTGCATGTCCTCTTTCCTGAACAGGGCGGCAATACGGCGCCGCTCCTGTATTATATTCCCGGTCTCCTAAAATCAGATGTCAACGTCGTAACGATCGTGAGGATAGAATTCCCAACCAATGTGTTCCGCCAGTTTTTGAATATACTCTCGACGGAACTGCGCTCCGTTAACGGAGTCTGAACTGACGGTTCTGTTTGGCGGGTAGACGTACTGCGGAATGACCTGGTTGTCGTAGACCACTTCTCCCTTTTTGCCGTCAATGAGCGTTACAGCGTAGGTGGCTTTGCCCTGGTAGACGCCGATACCCTCCTGGTATTCAAAAGACATCAAATAGACGCCGATAAGATAATCTGCTTCAAGGTCTTTGGCAATTGCAATGAGGTCTTCTTCCCCGGTGATGTTGTCTGGATAGTTATCCAATCGGTTCCGAACTTCCTGCTGGGGAACCATTGAGATTTTGGTCTTTTTTTTGTCGTTAAGCTTCAGAGCGATTTTTTTACTCAGTTCGGAACCGACCATGTCTGCATTATCGCTGTCGGTATATGTCAACGACGGATCAGTCCAGCAAAGAACTGCCACTCTTCCTTTAATTTTAACCTTGCATGGCGGTTTTTCTTCCGTTCCGTTAATGAGGTAAAACGCTGTCGTTACGATCTGACACCCGTTCTGAATCAACACAAGGCTGGCAAATGCCAAAATCAATGGAAAAAACCATTTTCGATGGGAATATTTGTGTTCTACCATTGCTTTTTATCTCGATATATGTAATAATAGGAGTAATTATTGTCAATTGGTTGTATATCGCTTTTGGTTGTTTTAAGACGTGAGAATATATTTTTCACCTCTTAGCATATAATTAACCAATGTAGATACTTTAGCGATTTTTCCCAAAACAGACAAGATCAATTTTTAATTAATATTATGAAAGTTATCGGAATAGTTGGCGGTATAGCGTCCGGGAAGTCATTTTATACAGATATTTTTGAGACTGAAGGCGCAGTTACGTTCAAGGCGGACGAAGTCGCGCACGACGTTCTCAACGAGCGGACTATCAAAGAGAAAATCCGCCAGCGTTGGGGTGATGAGATTATCAACGACAACGGAACGGTCAATCGACCGAAGTTGGCGCAAATCGTCTTTCAGGGAACGGAAGACTCCGACATGGAGCGTCTGTATTTGGAATCGTTGATTTTCCCGCGGGTGAAAAAGCGTTTTGAAAGTTTTCTGGACGAGTGCGAGTCCAACGACGTGTACTATATTATTCTGGACGCGGCTCTGTTGCTGGAAGCGAACTGGGACAAGATGTGCGACGCGATTGTCTTTATCGACACGCCGGAAGAGGTTCGTCTGGAACGGGCGAAAACCCGCGGCTGGACGGAAACCGAGTTTCGGGCGCGTGAGGCGTCTCAGTTTTCGCTCAAAAAGAAAAAGAAGCGCTGCCAGTTTACTCTCGACGGATTAGCAAACAAAGACGACGCCGTTCAGGCGGTTGAAGAGCTGCTAAAACGCGTATAATCTTCAATTTGTCCAGATCTCCTGTATTGTTCCTATGGAGGATGGCTTGCCGCCGCTTCGCACGCACATCGGGGAGCCGGCTCGCCTAATCGTTTCAGTATCTTTTTCTCTCGCCCCCATAGAAGGGAGCGAGAGAAATAGTGTGTTTGACGATATTCTTTTTGACATGTTCTTTGTTCCGTGGGTTAAAACCCACGGCTAGAAACATTGAACCGCTAGCGCGGTTCTGTTGGCGGCAGAGACTGCCGCGAGCCGGTTGTTCGAGCGGGCATTCCGCGTTCAGAAGATATTCGGAAGCTACCGCCGCAAGCGCCCCCAGCTTATTTGCTCTGTATAAGAATTTTTTTTCCTCTTTTCGTATTTACTTTGCCATTTGGGGGCTTGCATTTTTCTGAGTTGTTCATAATAATATAAACTTGGAATTAAATATTTACTAAACATCTAACCCTTGATGCTTTCCATGAAAAAAATACTGTTCATGTTATTTGCCTTGGCGATTCCGGTTCTTCTTTTGGCGGCGGAACCGGTTCGGGAATGGAAGTCTAAATCCGGAAAGACCATTGTCGAAGCCAAGTTTGACGTTGCTGGCGATTCTGACCCGGAGACGGTTTATCTTCTCAAAGATGGAAAACGATTCAAAGTTTCAGCGCCTGTCCAAACAACCTCGTTGGGTACGCCCGGCGCAAAAGCAGGCGAGAAAAGAATTATAACCGTCAACGGCGTAGAATTTCCTTTCTGCTGGTGTCCGGCTGGCAAGTTCATGATGGGGTCGCCGATGTCAAAAAAAGATCGCTATTCATCGGAAACGCTACATGAAGTAACGTTAACTAAAGGTTTCTGGATGATGGAAACGGAAGTAACGGTCGGGATGTTTAAAGCGTTTGTCAGCGATACGGGTTACGAACCTAAAGGGGATGATCTGTTGGGATGGACTGGAGTTTCATGGGAACCGAATTCAAAGTGTTCCTGGCTCAATCCGGGTTTTAGTCAAACTGACAATCATCCGGTAACGTGTGTTAGCTGGGACGATGCAGTGGCGTTTTGTAAATGGCTGAGTAGAAAAATCGGAGAGAATATAACGTTACCCACAGAAGCGCAATGGGAATACGCTTGCCGGGCGGGAAGCACCGGAGAGTATGCAGGGGATCTGGACGCTATGGCGTGGTATGGATTTAATGCAACTCCTAAAGGTACAAGTACGGAAGCAACTACGCATCCAGTTGGTACAAAAAAAGCAAACGATTGGGGTTTGTACGACATGCACGGTAACGTTTGGGAATGGTGCGCTGACTGGGATGGATTTTATCCAAGCGAGAGTGTAACAGACCCGACTGGATCTTCAAGCGGCTCCGACCGCGTCCATCGCGGCGGTAGCTGGTACCTCAACGCTCTGTGCTGTCGGTCGGCGGTCCGCGGCAGTAGCGCCCCGAGGAGCCGGGGCATCCTCCTGGGGTTTCGCGTCATCAGAGGTCAATAACCCTAACGAAAAAATTTTTAGCAAAAATGTGACATTTCGGAGTGCGAGAGCGCAGCTCTCGCTTTTATAAGCGAGCGATAGCTCGCGTTTCTCGTAAAACGATTCTCGCTTTTTTGGCGATGAAAGACGATTTTCGTTCTTCTCGACGTTTTCCGAAAAAGCGGGAGCTTTGCTCCCGCACTCCGACAGACCAGAGCCTCGCCTATTTTTACTAACCACTAACCACTAACCACTTAAATATTTATGAAACCCCATAGCGCATTTTTGTCGTTGTTGTTTTTGGCTCTTGTTCTTCCCAGCGTTTACGCAGACGTCGTTCAGGTGGAAATTATCCAGCTTGAAGGCGCGTCGATGGAGTATCCGCATACGTGGGGGAGAGAATTGGTGAGAACGGACGCGCCCGCCGTTCAGTTTCGCGCTCAGAGATTTGGCGACGCAGTTTCAATTACGGAAGCCGGTACGGAGGCGTCGCCGGTCTGGAAAGTTATCGGGACGATGGACGCCTACGGGACGATTCTCATGCCGGACGGTACGCAGTTTCGCTGCGGCGACGCTGCCGGGTTGGCAACGTGGATTCGAGAACTGCCCGGCAAGATGAAAGCCAAAAAACAGGCGGAAAACGCGCCGGTTCAGGGCGACTTCGGGCTGCCGGTTCGACTCCAGCAGCAAATGTTGTTAGATTTGAAGCAAAATCTTCAAGAGGAAACCGCCGGTCTGACTCCGGTTGAAATCCTTCAGAAATGCGCTCGGGGGTTGTCGGCTCCGTTTAGAATCTCTCCTGCTCAGGTTCGCGCTCTGAAAGAACTGGATCCCATTGACGAAGAGCTCTCTTCGCTTTCCAAGGGGACGATTATAGCGTATTTGCTTCGTCCGGCGGGACTGGCTTTGGTTCCCCGTCAGTCGAACGGGCGTCTGTATTATTCTATAGAAACCGGTCAGAAAAACGTCAAACCGTGGCCTATTGGAATGAAAGTTGACAAATTGGAGTCGGAAGTTTTGCCGGACATTCTTAAAAAGATTCCCGCCAATATGAGAGCGGTTCCGCTCCGCGATGCTGTGGACTCCATTTCCGAACGCATTGACGTTCCTATGCTTTACGACCTCAACGCCATGGCGCGGTACGGAATTGACCACGATTTGGCAAAGGTTACGGTTACGGCGGAAAAGATAACCTATTTATCCCTGCTTAACAGGGTTTTGAGAATGCACAAGCTCAAGGCGGAACTCCGCATGGACGAGAACGGCGAGCCGTTTTTCTGGATTACGACGACCAGACCGCTGTAATTAAGAAAACAAAGTCTTGCCAGTTAGGAGTGAGGAGTTAGGAGTGAGGAGTTTTTAATTGTCGCTTTGGCGCGACATTGGTTTGAGCGGACGAACGGAAGCGTAACTTCGCTCACGTTGTTCGCTCCGTTACCGCCTTTCATATATTCCTCTTGCCTCTTCCAGACTTTTTTGTAAAAAATGGGGGATAATGTCCGCCCCCCCTCTTGCAAGAAAGATGGAATGTGGTATATTGTTTATATCTTTTACGAAACATCGTTTCGAATTAGATACGCCCGAGTAGCTCAGTTGGTAGAGCAAGCGGCTGTTAACCGCTGGGTCCTAGGTCCGAGTCCTAGTTCGGGCGCTTTTTTATTTCTTGTTGAATTATCTTTTTTGCTTAAATCGAAAAATTTATTTTGATTTTTAGTTTTTTCTGCTTTAATTTTTCTCCCGGGGGCTATTATTCTTTTAAATTATGCGCTATAATAAATTAGAGAGTTGTAAGTATGAGTTTTAGAAGCAAGTTATTTGCTCGCTAAATATCATTGAAAACTGCTTACTGATTGTAACTGCTAACCTGTTTCCCCTAAAAGGAGTACAACGTTCATGACCTATTTTCAAGATGTAGAGAAAATTCAGTACGAAGGTCCTGACTCTGACAACAATCTGGCTTTCCGCTATTACAATCCGGACGAACTAGTCGAAGGCAAAACGATGAAAGATCATCTGCGATTCAGCGCCGCTTTCTGGCACTGCATGCGAGCTAACGGCTCCGATCCGTTTGGCGTTCCGACAATGTATATGCCGTGGGACGACGGCAGCAATAGCGTCGCAAACGCTCAGAAACGCGTTCCGGTCTTTTTCGAACTGTTAGAAAAGCTGCAGATGCCGTTCTTCTGCTTCCATGATCGCGACATCGCTCCTGAAGGCGATACGCTCCGGGAAACCAACGCCAATCTGGACGAAGTCGTTAAAGTCTTCAAAGACGAAATGGCGCGAACGGGCAAAAAGCTCCTTTGGGGTACGGCGAACCTGTTTGGAAATCCCCGATTCATGCACGGCGCTGCGACTTCCTGTCACGCAGACTCCTTCGCTTACGCTGCTGCTCAGGTCAAAAAGGCTATTGAAGTTACCATGGAACTGGGCGGAGAAGGTTACGTTTTCTGGGGCGGTCGAGAAGGATACATGTCCTGGCTCAATACAGATATGAAACGCGAGCTGGATCATTTGGCAATCTTTATGCACATGGCGGTTGATTACGCCAAGGAAATCGGATTCAAGGGTCAGTTCTATTTTGAACCCAAACCGAAGGAACCGACCAAGCATCAGTACGACTTCGATTCCGCTGCGTGCATTAACTTTCTCCGCGCCAACGGATTGGAAAACGACGTCAAGATGAACATCGAAACCAACCATGCGACTTTGGCGGGGCACGCTGTAGAACACGAACTGGACTACGCCGGTTCTCAGGGCATGCTCGGTTCTGTAGACGCCAACAACGGCGACATGCTTCTCGGCTGGGATACTGACCAGTTCCCGACGGACGTCTATCTGACGACCAAGATGATGCTCGTTATTCTCAAGTACGGCGGATTCACGACAGGCGGTCTGAACTTCGACGCCAAACGACGCAGAGAAAGCTTCCAGCCTCTGGATCTGTTCTACGCCCATATTGGCGGCATGGACACGTTCGCTCGCGGTTTGAAGATTGCGGCTGAAATCCGCAAGTCCGGCGAGTTGGAAAACATGGTCAAGGAACGTTACAGCTCCTGGGATTCCGGCATCGGCGCTGATATCGAAGCCGGCAAAGTCTGTTTCAACTGTCTGGAAAAGTACATGCTCGAAAAGGGCGAAGTTTCTCCGTTGTCCAGCGGTCGACAGGAACTGTTTGAAAACGTTTTCAACAAGTACATTAAATAAGCTGTAAAAGTAATCAGCTTCTAGCTTCTAGCTATTGTCTAGCGGCTAGAAGCAGGATTAGGCAATAGGCAAGAGGCAATAGGCATTAGTAAAGATTATCCTACTGCCTACTGCCTACTGCCTACTGCCTCATTCCTAACTCCTAACTATTTATGAGAACCCGTCCACAGCGAATTGCGCTGTCCAGAATTGTCAATACGGTTATAAAAAAGAGCGTTTCAAACGCATCTCCGGTTCTTTCTTCGCCGACGCTTGCAGCAGCTCCGTCGGCAGCGGAAGAAGAAATCAATCCATGGATTGGCAAAACTATTCGAGTTGGCTACAGCCCAATTATAAGCCATCTTCCCGTTACGTTCTGTTTTGAACAAACGGCTCAGGAAAATGGAATTCCTGTTGAAGTCTTCCAGGGATCAATGGAGGACGTCCGCCTGAAGTTTTTTGACGACGAACTGGACTTGGCTTTTGTTGCAATGACAGACTATTTTCAACGTCCGGAATCGTACATTTCCTCAGACGTTTGTATTTGCAGCGAAGGACTGGTTCGATCTGTATTGCTGTATGGACGCGTTCAGCAACCCTGTCAAATTAAAACGATTGCCCTGTATCCGACTTCTGAGACGTTCGTTCTTATGACAAAAATACTGCTGGCGGAACGTTTCGACATTCACCCGGAATTTATCTATTTGGACGATAAAGAGAAATGGGAACTGTCGAATGCGGACGCCGTTTTGCTGGTTGGAACGCACGCTCTTAAACAGCCTCCTCGCGGCGACAGCTTCTCGTTTGTTTGGGATATGGGGCAACGCTGGTCTCAATGGACTGGCATCCCGTTTATCTATAATTTTTGGCTGGCGAAAGATAAATCTCTTGGACGCTACATGGCTCCAACGCTATCGCAAACTCGCGATAAAGGCGTAGAGAATTTGAACATATTGGCGTATCAGGAATCGCGTCGATTTGGAATTGACGCTGAATACTGTCAAGACTATTTTAGCTCCAGATTGTCGTTTCGTTTGGGCGGTCGTCAGCGTAAAGGAGTTGAAATCTTCTGCCGACTGGCGAAAAAACATTTGCTCATTGATATCGGCGCTCCGATTCCGTTTAACAATCAATATCGGCTTCGACGACGGGAACAGGAGCAGTCAATGTGGCAGGAACAACAGGAGAAAATCGAACAATTTGACGCTGAGTAATCGTAATATAGAATAAAAAAGTTACGCGGAGCGTTCTGCTAAAACCACGTAGTGGTTTAATGTCAATAGCCGTGGGGTTTAACCCACGGAGTGAGAGACGAGTTGCGAGTTGCAAGAGGATTTTGTGTGCCGCTTGCGTTAACTCCTCCCTCCTCACTCCTAACTCCTAACTGATTACCCTCCGCTTTCACCAATTCCCAAGAACGATTTTATCATGCGTAAATTTTCGATTATTCAGATTGTAGCGATTCTTGTTTGTTTGTCTTTTGCTTTGGCTCATGCCGCTCCGACGTTGGAACAGGCGCAAAGCCTTCAACAACGGGGACAATACCAGGAAGCGATTGAAGTCTATAAACAGCTGCTTGAAAACGACGACGAGAACGTCAATTTGCAGCTTGGTCTGGCGGACAGTTATCTTGGAAACCGGAACTATTCCGAGGCGTTGATGGTTCTTTATTCTGTAATTGCTCAAGATAAAACGGTTTTGTCGGCTTACGTCAAACTGGCGCAGCTCAACGCCGTTCAGCTTCACAACGTCGCAGACGCTCAGGCGATTCTCGATAAAATGACAGACGCCAATCCGGAGTCGGCGGAAGCGTTTGCTCTCAAGGCTCAATATCTGCTTCAATGGGGAGAAAAAGAAAAGGCGTTAGCGGCGGCTGGGAAGATGGTTCAGCTGGATAAATCTCCGGCAAGCGCGTTGCGTCTGTTACAAATTCTGATTAAAGCGGATAAAATCGCAGAAGCGGAAAAAGCGCTGACGGAACTGAAAAAAGCTCCCTTTGCGCCGTTTATGATGAATTTCTTTGACGCTCAGATTTTAATGGCGAAAAAGAATTGGGCGGAAGCGCTGAGCAAGTTTGAAGAAGTTCTTAAAGAAGTGGAATCGAAGCCGGAACTGGTTCCGATTGCCGCTCAAACGTGTGAGTTTATGGGGGCGTGCTGTGAACATCTGACGCAGTACGACCGCCAGTTGGAGTATTTCAACGAGGCGTTGGATTTCAACCCGAAATCCTTGTCAGCGCAGCTTGGTCGCGCGATGGCTCTGTACCATCTTAAAAGAAACGCAGACGCTCTGGCGGTTTTCAACGAAATTAAAAAGACGATCGGCGACGCCGCGTTTTTCAGCGATCCGCGAATTCGGGTTCTGTATTTGAAACTGGAATTGGAACGACAGTCAACTCTTTCGCCGGAAGAAAGGGCTAAGGCTCAGGAAGAGTTAGCCAAATTGAACGCTGACGAAGACGGGTCTGACGATCCGATTTCGGTTTTGGCGCAGTGCGAGCTGCTTGTACGTCAGAATAAAACTGAGGAAGCCAGAAACCTGCTAACCATGGCGTTGGAAAAAGACCCGCAAAAGGCGGCGTATTGGGCGGCTCTGGCAATGGTTGAACTCAAGGCGAGAAACTTTGACGCCGCTTTAAAGGTTATTTCAGACGGGAAAAACAGAATCGGTTTTTCTCCCGCTCTGCTCAACGTCGAACTGAAGCACATTTTAAGTCAGGATGTAAACTCTGCAAAAGAAAAAATTGACCAGCTGGTAAAGGAACTCGTCTATTTGCCGGCAGATCAGAAGGCTCTGGCGTTTAAAACGGTTTCGGAGGCGCTTATTATTCTCAAAGAATACGATCGGGCGCAGGAACTGCTGCAAACGGTGGAACAGCTCAACCCCAAAGACGAAACGATTCCTTTTTTCCGAATGAAAATCGCCTTTGCCGCCAACGATTCCGCGATATTGTCGGAACAGTTGAGCAAGGTTCAAAAGACGTTTGGATTGGAATCGCCGGAATCGTATTTCGGTCAGGCGTTAAACGTTATTCTTCAGGTCAAAACCGACGCAGCGCCGAAATCCGACCTGGATAAAGCCCGAGCGTACATTTACAAGGCAAAAGAGCTTCGCCCCGGCTGGAAAGAGCTTCAGCAGTTCCGTCTGCCAACAAAGACGATGTAGTTTGAATTTTGTTTCTGAGTGAAAGGGAAACGTCTTTGTTTAGTCCCCCAGATAAATCTGGGGACTACGATTTTTGAATTGTTTTTATTTACCACGTCTAAAGATGTGGGGGTAGGACAGATAAATCTGGGGGGTTACGATGATGGTTATGGACTTCTCTCTACGTTTCGCCTGTCCATAAGATTGAACCCCCTCGCGAATTTCTCTATTTGACTCTCCCCTTGCGTAAAATCCCATTTTCGTTTATAATAAAATCAATTAACATAAATACAAAGTCTTGACTGGAAGGAAAAGCGCCTATGGAACGCGTCCTTTCAATCACAACCCTTGACTCAATAAATATTCAATTATGGCTGATACCACCTCAACCTCGAATTCAACTGGCGCTTCAGACGCCGACCAGCCCAAAATAGATTTGAAGAATCCGTATCTGGCAGCGGCGCTGTCCTTTGTTTTGCCTGGAGCAGGGCATTTTTATCAGGGACGCATTGGCAAAGGAATCGTCTTTTGCGTCTGCGTTTTAGGATTGTTCCTGTACGGTCTTGTTCTCAGCAGCGGCGACGTCGGCTGGGGGCGAGCTGTGTACTGGAAGTGGACGCCAGACGATCGCCGTTTTTATTTTTTCGGACAGGCTTGCATCGGAGCGCCCGCCTTTCCGGCTTTAATTCAGTCGAGTCTCGTTCAAAATGGCGAAGATCCTTTTCTCTACGGATTAATGGCTCCGCCGATTTCCTCGCAATACGTGGTCAATAACCATGGACAAATGCAGTACGAGAATCTGTCTGCCGGAAATCTTGAAGAACAAAATAAAAAGTATAACTTTACGTTCCACCAAATCCGAAAGAGTCTCAATAAAGATTATGAATTGGGAACGCTTTTTACTACTGTTGCCGGACTGCTCAATCTGCTGGTCGTTTTTGACGCCGCCGGCGGAATCGTTATCGAAAAAGACGACAAGAAAAAGATAAAAGAGACAGAGGCAAAAGACAATAAATAGGCAGTAGGCAATAGGCAGTAGGCAATAGTTAGTGGTAAGTTAGATGAACGCTTGCGTCCTAACCACTAACCACTAAATACTCGCAACTAACAATTCACAACACTCAACATACCACACCATGGATATCGCATATTATCTCCACTTGATTCCCTTGATTTTAGGCATCAGTTTCATTTATGCCGGGACGCGTTGTGAAGACGTCAAGAGTATAATTCAACAGGGATTCAGAATCAGCTTGAGCATGTTTATGTTCCTGTTTGTATCGCTTGTGATTTTTTATGTATGTTTCGGCTGTTAAAGGACGTTATCAATGCATATTACAATTCTGGGGGGAGGTTCTGTTGGATATTCAATCGCAGAATCGCTTTGCAACGGCTATCACAATATTACTATTGTTGAAAACGATCGTCAACGGGCAGAACGTCTTAAGGAATTGGATGTTCAGGTAGTTTTAGGCTCCGCTGCAGATCCAGGCATTCTGTTTAAAGCAGGGGTTTCAGAAAGCGACTTGTGTCTGGCGGTTACAGGAGTTGAAGAAGTTAATATTCTTGCCGCTTCCATTGCCAAAGCCCGAGGCGCAAAAAGAACGATTGCCAGAATATATTCGCCTTATATCAGCAATTTGAGCGTTTTCGACTATTGTCATAATTTTCATATTGATCGTTTAATCAGCCTTGAACAGCTGACCGCTTTGGAACTGGTTCGACTCGTTCGCCGATCTCAGTCTCAGGTGTTGGATCTGGTCAGCCGCGGCGAATTGGAAGTTCAGGAGATTCACATTGATGAAAATTCTCCGGTTATCGGCGTAACTCTTAGAGAGCTTCGCCTGCCGTCCAAAGTTCGCGTTGCATTGCTTAAACGCAACGACTCCGCCCGCCTCATGGCGGCAAACGATTCCTTTGAACAAGACGATTTCATTTCTCTTACCGGAACGGCGGAAGACATCAATTCGGCATTGAAAAAATATTTCAACGTCAAAACGTCGCCCAAAGAACGCGTCATGATTATGGGCGGCGGAGAAACGGGATATTACATTGCTCAAGCTTTGGAGCACGCCAATTTCGAAGTTGTTTTGTTTGAACGCGATAGCGCTCGATGCGAATTTCTGGCGTCTCATCTCAAGTCGGCGGTTACAGTTATTTGCGCAAATGGACTCAGCCGACGCGATCTGGAAGAGAATAAAATCGACACAGTCGATTCATTTATCGCCTGCACCGGCGACGACGAAAACAACATCATGGGCGCTGTCGAAGCCAAAGAATTGGGCGCAAAACAGGTTTTTGCTGTCGTTTCCCGCCCGGAATACGCTGCAATTGTCAAAAAACTGGGAATTGACCGCGTTGTCAGCCCTCGAACCGTTGTTGCAAGCCGAATTCGCGGATTTCTCAATTCCGGCGCCATCCTCATGAGAACCCAGCTGGCGAACCAGTCTGATATTGAGGTTATTGAGGTTGAAGTCTCGGCAAAATCTGAAGCGTGCCAAAAGAAAATTCGCGATCTCGGTTTGCCGCAGCAATGTCTCATCGCCGGGATTAACGACAACGGTTTCGTAGTTGCCCCAGACGCCGATTACGTAATTCAACCGGGCAACCTGGTAATTATGCTCGTTCACAACCAGGTTTTTGAACAAGCGCTGGAAAAATTCAAGGTTTAACGGGAAAGTAGTCTGGAAAAATCGCCTGCATACAGTTGCCTTTCCATCTGGAAATTAACTCGGATTATTTCAATATAAATCTGTTTATTTGTATGAGATTTCGCTCTTAAAACGTTTTATTATAGTATATTCTGACATAATCGCCATCTATTCAAATAATTATACATTTTTTTAGCGCTTTTTTTGAATTGCAGCGCTAAAAATGAAAAAGTTATGCTATAATATAATAAATTATGGAAATAGTAAAAATGTATAAAATACACTATTACAGTAGACAAATTTTCACCTATTGGAAACAACGATTTTTTAATGAGTTGAGGTTATCATGAAAACCTTTCAGAACGTTACATTGCGTTTTTGCGCGCTGATTGCGGCGCTGGCGCTGTTTTCTCAGCCCGTTCAGGCAGATCCGGTTTTGCACGGATACTGGACGTTTGACGACGATACCGTTGACAGCGGATTCATTACAGAATCATCCGGTTTTACAACGGATGGAACGCACGACGGAAAGCTTGTCGGAACCGGCATCTCGTTCAATCCCATTTCCGGAGAACCGGGCAACCACTTGAATTCAGGCAACTACATCTCGTTCACAAGCGATTCGTACGCGATTATTTTAAACACTTCAAACAACCCTGATTTGGACAGCCCCAATTATCAGACGACGTTTGATCCTACAGGCGCTTCCTATACGATTTCCGCCTGGGTTAAGGGAATGCCAGACGGCAACTGGGAACCGTATATTGCCAAATACGGAGAAACGTATGGTTGGCAGCTTCGTCGTAATGGCACTACCAACACTCCAACGTTTACGTATCGAATTTCAGGAGGCGACGACGACCCTTCAGTCAACATGCCTGGCGTCAACGCCGCTATTGACGACGGCAATTGGCACAATCTCATTGCCGTTTACGGCGGAACGTATCGTGAACTGTACATGGATGGTCAGCTTATCACCCGTATTCCTGACACTGCCACCTCTGCTGGCGGACAAGGCGAACCGCTGGTTTTCAGCGCTCGATATCACGGAGGTAATGGAGAATATCAGGCTTTTGCCAATATCTCCCTAGACGACGTCGCAATTTATTACGGCGCGTTGAAAAACAATCAGATTACATACCTTAGTGAAGGCGGAGATCCTACTCAAATTGGCAATGTTGAAGTTGGAACGAAAACGCATAGTATTCCTTTAACTTCTACCGTTACTGCAGACGGCACAACGCTTACCCGCAGCGGCAATATTTCCCGCCAATGGCTGGACGACGATATTTCCTTTGACGGAGGCAGTTATTTAAGAACCAACCTTCCTGTCGGTTCAGCTGGAATGAACGATTCGTTTACCGCGTCGGCTTGGGTATACCTCAACAGCCTCAGCGGCGACCAATCGATCTTTGGCAACAATGCGACCGGAAACAATAATGGATTGCACTTGATTGTTCGAGACGCTCATCCTCACATGGGATTCTATGGTAACGACTTGCAAGCTTCAGACGTAACACTGGAAACCGGAAAGTGGTATTATCTTACCTGGCAGTACGACGCTGACGCTCAAACCCAAACGCTTTACCTCAATGGCGAGCAAATAAAAACGGAATCGGGACACGCACGTTTTACCGGAACTAACGTTTTGGATCTGGGAACGTCTATGGGCGGCGGTTATTTGAACGGCAAACTCAAGGGCGCTATTATTACTGACAGCGTTTTGACTTCCGATCAGATTAAAGCGCAGATGAACAATCCAGATACAGTTCATGTTGAAAACTTCGACTGGGGCAAAAATACTAGCGAATGGTACAACGGCGGCGGCGCGTCGCTGGGCAATCTCCATGATTATGGAACCCATAAAGCGCTGTCCATGTACCATGCGCCAGACGATGCCGCGGAAAAGACCATTTACGAGCAAGCCAATTCAGACGTAACCACCGGCATGCTTTGGGGACCTCAGTTTACTGTAACTGACGATAGAGCCGTCTTTTCCTTTGACGTTGTCGGCGGCAACGCGGCGTTAGACGTTACTAGCCGTGGAAGCGGCGGCGCGGGAGTCGCTCTGTGGGACTTGACAACCGGCGACTACGTTCGCGATGCAGATAACAACGTTCTCTATGGCAATGGAAACAGCGCAGACGCCGCCAAACACACCGAGATTTCTCTCAGCGGACTTCAGGGACACAACCTGGTGGTTGTTGCCATTGACCGCAGTACCGGAGGTTGGGGTTGGGCAGGTCCGTCAAAATTGGAAATCGACACAGCTTATGTCAGCAAGATTGACGGCGCAGCTCAACATCACCTTGTTCTCAACGATTTCAACTTCGACACCGCCGGCGAATTTAGCGGCATGTACGAAATTGACGCTGAAGGAAACAGACTCGCCTCCGTTACCAACTTTACCAACGGCAACAGAGGAAACGGCGCTGTTACCAACTTCTACGTTGTCGAATCAAAAGCCTTTGATAACGGAAATCTCGGCTTCCTCAGCACTGGTTCTGCCAACGGCGGAGAAGAAAGTTCTGTGGGCGTTCTTCGTTCCGATCCGTTCCTCATTCAGGGCGACATTATGGAATTCTACATCGCTGGCGGAAACAATATCAATAACAAACGTCTGGAACTCGTTGACGCTGATTCGGGAGAAGTTTACCGTTCCGCGACCGGCAACGACACCAACGATTTCCAATACGACTTCTGGAGTCTGAAAGGTCTTGAAGGCAAGTCCGCTTATATTAAAGTTGTTGACTCCGACGGAGGAACCAGCTGGAGTCACTTGGAACTCGACCAGATTCGCCAGCTTAAATTCGCACCGACGGCTGCAGAAGTTGCCGCGACTAACAAGTCATTAACTTCTCAAGAGTTAAAGTATTACGAGGTTGAACCTGGTTTTAACGTAAACTCTTACAGTCTGGATGGAACGGGCGTTGACTCTTTGACCGCGCTGGCTGATTACATTACCGGCGGAGCGGAGCCAACAGATAAAGCCATTCAAGTTACTCTTGACAATTACAAAGCTGGCGACAACGTCGGCGCTAACGCATTATCAATATTAAACGTCGAATCTTCCGGCATGTACACCTTGGCTGTCGGCAACGATGAACCGTATAAACTCATGCTCAATGGCGCGACAGTATTTGAATCGAACGGATCCGCCGATTTGGAATTCATTCCGCTGTATTTAAGTGAAGTTGGTCAATACGATTTGAATATGATTTACTTGGATCAGTCTGGCGAAGGCGTTTCTCTCTATCTGGCACAAGGCGCCTTCGATAATTGGAATGACGCCTTTGGGCTTCTTACCGGCTATGGAGACGGCTACGTTTTCGCGTACGCCCAAAATCCTGACCCCAACAAGATTCCGGAACCGTCAACCTGGGCGCTGCTGATTCTCGGCGCGGCTGGATTGCTGTTCTGGCGAAAACGAAATGCAAACAAATAATCCCTGAAATTTATTCTCGGATGGTCAAAAAATTAACGTCCTCCTTGTTCGCAAGCGAGGACGTTTTTTTATCAAAAGCGGGACGCGGTGCAGCTTCTCATCTTGACTATCTTTACAAGAAATATTTGCATGTACTCAAACCGACGTCATTTTTCAGCCTACCCGCTTTTCAAATTTCTGAATTGTTTATAATAGAAGTCAAGTCAGTTAAACGAATAAAACTTGCTGAAATCAACTCAATATAAGATGTTAGAACTAACTCAAACGTCGGAAGGCGTTGTCCTGCTGGTGAAGGCGCAGCCAGGCGCGCGAAAGAACGAGGTCGCTGGCGAACGCAACGGGCGGCTGCTTGTCAAATGCACGCAAGCCCCGGAGAAAGGCAAAGCGAACGACGCTATTATCGAGATTATTGCAAAAGCGCTTGGCGTCCGAAAGTCGAGTATTGTTCTGCTTTCCGGTCAGACGAACAGCGAAAAGAAATTTCTTGTCGAAAACGCAACGACAGAAGAAATCGAGAAAAAGTTAGGGATTAATAATTAATAGATATTCATGTCGAGCCGTCGGCTCACTCATCACTTCCAGCGTCTAACTCCTCACTATATTCCAGTCCAAGACGTTCTGCGGCGACGGTTTTCCATGGACCGCGGGGCGTCAAATCCCAGAATTTCTGCCAGTGGTCAAGAGCTTCGTCCGGACGTCCCATTTCATCTAAAAGCAGGGCAAGGTGATAATGCGCGTCAGCGTAGTCAGGAAACTGTTCCAAACATCCCTTAAACGCAGACTCGGCGGCGGAATGCTGCTCTTTTTGTTTGAGAATGCAGCCCAGATTGAGCCGGGCTTCCAAATTGTCAGAATCGTATTCCAGAGCGATTAACAGTCGTTCCTCGGCGGCGTCCAAACGGTTTAGATGAAACAGGATGTCTGCCAGAACAACGTTGTCTTCCGACAACTGCTGAGACGAGTCTGACCGATACGCCAGTAAAAGAAGACGCGCAGCGGCAAGTGCGTTGTCCCATTCTCCCAAACGCTGAAGTGTTACAATATCCTCTCGAATATCCTGTTCAGAAACGGGCAATGGCTCGGAATCGTTCATAAGAGCCCAATCCAAAATAGACGCAAAGTCCAATGGCTCAGGTTCGGAAGACGCTTGCGATTCCGGTTGGTCTACCAGTTCCCAAGGAAATCCGATCGGAGCGTTATTGTTAGAATCTTCCGGATTCTGGTTGCTGGCAGCGTTGTTTTGAGTTCGAAGTTCGTAGTCTGGCGCGTCGTTCAAATCGAAGTGTAACTGACCGCGCGTGTCGACAATATCAGAACCGATTCGAAAGAGCGCTTTTTTCCCGGAAAGAAGAATCGATAATTGGTCTAAAGAATGAACGGCGGAAGGAAGATACTTTCCAAGCTGTTCGATTTTTTCTTTAATAAGGGCAGGTGAAACTCCCTTTTCCAACAATTGGGCCAATGAACGCGCCCCAGCTACTTCCCGAAGGTCGTAGTAAGGGAGTTTCTTAACCTGCCTGACCGGGTGAATCAGTCCCATGCGGCTCCACTGACGAATCGTTGCAACGGGGACATCTAACATGGACGCCAGCATGGACGGCGTGAACAATCTCGTTAACGGGACTGGCGTGTCGGTCGGAACGCCTGCCGAAACGGATTGCGAGCCGTTTTCTCGGGCGGCGTTGAATTCATCCAAGCGCTGCCACAGTTCGGTTTCGGAAATGACTTCCAGCTCGCCTCGGCTGACCGCGTCAGCCATGTCGGGCGTAAGCCAGTTGTCTGTTTCCAACAGGATGGAAATGTCGTCTCCCAGAACAATCAGGTTGAGTTTGGCGTCCAGCTTTCGAGACACCTTCGCTCCGTATTTTCGAACCAGATCGGAAACGTCTCGACGCGACATCCCAGACAAACGACCGACAAAAGCGATTCGTTTGTTTTCCAGTTCTCCGGATGGATTGGGAGCAGAACTTTCCATGATGAGTTACGCCTGCTTCTGTCGAGAGATGTATTTATAGCAAATCACGACGTTAGCGCAGCAAATTAATATTCCGGTTGATCGCCGGGAATCAACGAGGATTCTTACGGCAGGGTCGGAACGGAGTCGGCGCCTAAATCGGTGGGAATGTCAGCGTTGACGTCAATGCCGGCGTCTACGATAATCATTCCAGGATCCTCGTTAGCGTCTAGAAAGCTGACGTCCGGAACATCGGTTGTTGGCTGTTCAGCTGGAGCGCTCAGTTCGCGCGGCTGTTCCGGGGCGGGTTGTTCCGGAGCAGGGGGATCCAGAGCAGGCTGTTCCGGAGCAGGGGTTGTCATTTCCGGGGCAACAGGCTGACCAGGGACGGGGTTCTGTTCCGGAGCGGGGGTTGAAGCCATCGCTTCCTGAGCGCTGTTAGCCGAATAAACCTGTTCGAATTGAGCGTTAGCAGTGTCGTTTGTCGATTCGTCATTTGTAGCTGTTGGATAGACGGATTCAGCCGACGGTTGAGTAAACGTTGCGGGCTTTTCGTCTTCGCTGTTGACTAAAATGGACTTTTCGGACTTGACTGTGTTGTTGTCGGAATCGCTATAGGTTTTGTTTGTTTCCGTTGCGGCTGGAGCCTGATACTGAGCAGGAGGAATAGCGCTTGCTGCTGAAGGATTGGGATCGGGCGAGTACGGCGACGGAACGGGAACGTATGATGCAGCCGGAACAGGAGCGCCGATTGTGCAGGATGACGTTACTGGTCCGTATTCGCAATAGGTGTACGGAACCGTTCGGGTTACAACGCGAGGAACGCAGACGGTCTTTGTAACGGGAACCATCTTGCAGACTCGAACTGGGTACTGCTCAACCTTTTCTTCCTGAATGGTTTTGCAAACCGTGTAAGGAACCTGTCGGGTTCGGATTTCTTCACGATACTTGGTTTCGCAAACCGGAATTCGCTTTTCGACGGTTTCGCAAACCGGCTTAAGAACCTTTTGAGGAATCTTGCGGACAACCTGTTCCTGAACCATTTCCGTGTAGGTGTACGGAACCATTTCACGGACGGTCTGAGGAACCATGACTGTTTCCGTTTGCGGGACCTGTTCGCAGACCTGTTTCATGACAGTTCTGGTAACGGGTCTCTGAACGGTAACCTTATTGGGAACCCAAACCTTTTTGACTTCGTACGTTCCCTTTTTGTTGACGTCTCGAGGAATCCAGTACAGACCTCCCGGCTTATAAGCGGTTTCGCCTGTAGCGCAGTCTGTGATTTCTTTTCCGGGCTGCCATGCCAGCGTGTTAGGAAAGAGCGGCTTTCGTTCTTTGAATTCCATCTTTTCCATGTAGTAGCCGCGATCTTCGCAGCTTGTAACCATGGTAGTTTCTTCAACCGGAACGGTTCGAGTCTGATTAAGCATGACGGTTCTTGTTACAGGACGTTGAACCGTGTAGACGTTTTCCCTCTGTCCGGTTTTTACGACGGGACGGCAAACGGTCTGTACTTCTTCCCGTTCAGACGTTTGTTCGACGTAACGAACCTGCTGAATCCGTTCGACTCTGTAAGACGTTTCGGTGTAGGGAACGCGAACGGTGTACTGTTCTTCCCGCATGGCGGTTTCAGTAATCGGTCGGTTGACAGTGCAGGTTCTCGTTCGCATTTCAGTCGTCCAGGTTGGGACGTAGTCTGTAACCTGCTTTTGTTCGTATACGGTTTCGTAGATGGTTTTGTAGGCAGTTACCTGTCTGGGCGCATACTGCGGTGTGCAGCATGTGGGCTGTGGATCGGCGCATGTAGCGCAGGATCCGCCCCATTGATAAGCAGCGCCGCCGGCAAAGATGACGCTGCTAGCCAAAATCGTCGCCCAAATGGGCGCAGTTCTGAGCTTTAAAAATCCAAACTTGTTCATTGTTGTACCTCTGGGTTGCGTTGGAAATTTTGCTTTTTTGGACTCTTGTCAACCATTTGTTGACGCTATGAATCCTCCAAAAAGTAAGGTTTCAATTTCGAGAAATGGGTTTTCGATTATTTCGGAAATGCGGCTTCGTCCGATTGTTGCAAATGTTAGGACGATAACTGCTGTGCCGGTCAACACGGCTGTATCGAGTAATCTGCTTTTTTAGGTAATGCCGGACGTTGCATTTATTCCGAAGTTTTCGACTATTCTGAATATCCGTTTGAAGCGGTTATATAGATTGTCGTTCGAAAAAAAACTCGAAATTTTCAGGATATTGACTCGCCGATTTCAAAGAGAGTGATATAATCTCTATAGCGACTCATACATCCTTTACATTTTCATTATATACAGAGAAGTTGAGTTTAGCAATGATTAATTTAACGATTTTTCAGAATATTCCGCAATTAGCGCCGTTATAATCGTTATAACCCCACCTATACAACACATTTTGCTGTCAAAAACAGTCTGAATAACCGGTTTTTCCGATATAACCGTTTCTTGAAAAACGGCGATTTCTTGAATTCTTATAACTTTCTCAGACAAATCATCAAGATTGTTCCTGCAAATTTCCGAATACTTCTTAATAATTCGGAATTGATCGGATCAATGAAAAACATGTTTAATAGCGCATATATATAATGAATAAAAACGAGGTTTTGTCCTGTTCATTGGAATTTTTTCGCTATTTGCAAGTTTTTTGCGGAATATTTCAAAGAATCTCACAAGTTTTTTATTGTCCCGTTCGATAATAAAGGTAGTAGATTCCGAAGACGATTTGGAAACAAATTTGTATATAAGAAAAGGGTTATTCCATGCAACGTAAATTTTTACTTTCGATTGGCGTTACGCTTCTTGGCGTGGTATTATTAAACGCCGGATGCACGTTATGCTCCGTTGGTCCGAGCTTGGGAATTTTCTCGATTCCAGTTCCGGTAAGCCCTTACTTCCAGCAGGCGCAGGAAGACGCTCACTGGTATAAGGAAAGATACAAAGACTTTCAAATTTTGCCTCCACTGGTTCCTGGCGCGCCGTCAGACGCTCTTGACCCGCCCAGCGACGACCAGGTTATGGTTGCTCTGGAAAAAGCGCGGCCGGCTAATGGAGGCGTTCCGTTCCTTCAGGAACGTCAGCGCAACAACGTCCGCATCAAAAAGGAAAAGATTGCAGACTACATCGACGAACCTCGTATGTATCCAACTGCAGGCATGTGCCAGTTGCATCATACGCACTGGAAATGCACCGTTTACTTCACAGAAGTTACTCGCGTTGGCTGGCCGGTTCCGTACACCGCCACTAACGAAGAAGCTCAGGAAGTCGTCCTTATCGACCTCGATCACCTCCACATGTGTGGAAATCCGGCTGGCGCTAATCCTTCGCCGTGATTCCCAAAATAACCTTCAGACGAATTACACGCTGTTCGCCTGACTTGCTGGAATAAGTTTACCCCTAAAAGACGGAGAATTCGATTGCTGATTCTCCGTCTTTTTTGTTTGGCAAGTTCGACTCGCGGCAGCGACGAGGCGCCTCCGTGGGTTGAAACCCACGGCTATTGATATTGAACCGCTAAAGCGGTTCTTGCGGAACGTGTGTCGTCCTGAAAAAAAGTTGACACAAAAAACTTTTGTTTTCATTTCGATTTATTTTAGCTAGCCTAGGCTAGCTAAAATAAATCGCGTTCCGACGCCCCTAGCTACACACTGAGGGATACTGCGTCTGGCTGATTT
>JAFSMW010000184.1 GCA_017447745.1 Thermoguttaceae bacterium | reverse complement strand
TTTGCTGTAAACGGCGATAGAGTTCATCGAAGACCAGCCGTCCGCGTCGCCGTGAATAAAGCACATCGGCGGGGTCTTGGCGTCAAAGGCAAACTCCGGCATGAGCTTCGCGCCAACGCCCTTGTTGACGTTATGCTGTTCGGCGCCGTCGTCTAATACGTAAGCAGGATAGACGGGAATGGCAAAATTGACGTGACAGGGAACCTTGTCGAGGTCGTCAACCGGCTCGTAAGCGGGGGTCTGAGACGTCGTCGAAACCATGAGCGATAAATGCCCGCCGGCGGAGAATCCCATAATGCCGATCTTTTCCGGGTTTATCTTCCATTCCACCGCATGAGCGCGCACAAATCGGACAGCCCGCTGGGCGTCCTGCCACGCAACGCGGTATTTCTCCAAGCCGGGACGCCGCGGGGTTCGATAAACCAGAATCGCAACGGTCATGCCCTTGTCGACAAAATACTTCGCCGTCGGGGTACCTTCAATGCTTACCGCGACGCCGTTATAGCACCCGCCGGGGCAGATTATCAGGCACGCGTCGGTCGTCTTCTTTTCCGGCTGAAAGAGCAGCAGCGTCGGGTTCTTGCGGACGTCTTTTTCTCCCGGAGCCGGACCGTTCCAGATGGATAACTTTTCCTGCGCTGAGCAGACGGACGCCGTCAAAACCAGCGCGGCAACGCATAACAAAAGTCGTTTCATAAAAGCTGTGTTCCTTTCTATAAATTGATTTCCAAGGCAATACTATTCTCGCCAATATAAGACATTGTAATTCATTCCAGAATCAAATGGAATAGGGGGGGAGGGAGGGAATTTCGGATAACTTCCGAAACGAGCGGATCTTGAGTTAGGAATTAGGAGTGAGGAGTGAGGAATTGTGCCCGAGGTTAGTCGATTGATTGGAAGGCGGTAATGAAGTGAGCGTTAGCGAACGGAATTACGCATTCGCCGACAGGCGAACCGAAACGCCGAGAAGTGTGCAAAACAAATTGACGCAGCCAGAAACCTTCCCTGGATGTAGCCCGTCCTCGGGCTACGACTTCGACTTGACGGCTTTGCCGTCAAGCTTTTTTTGTTGCGAGCTTCGCTTGCGATCCGAGAATTTCATCCTCGTAACCTCTCAACAGAACGCTTCTCCATACCCCCTATCTTCTCGCCTTTCACATACCAACAAATTCCCTTTGAATTCTTTCAAAAAATCTGCAAAAATTTTTTAAAATTTCTTGACATCTGCCATTTTTTGATTACAATATTATATAATAAAACATAGTATAAAGGTACGATGTATACTTTTATACATATCCATTTACATTTTTTTGAAACGTGATTTACGCTCTGACTATTCGAGGAGTAACAAATGATCAGTTCCACAAAACGATATTATTTCGCAGCAATTTTAGGAACGGCTGCGCTGTTGACCGGACTTTGCGCGAATGCCTTTGCTGACGCGGATTCCATTTCCATTAACTTCGGTCCGCATTTCGGCGCGCCAACCGGCGGAACGCTGGGCGCGTATCCAGTCGATTCGTCGTACTGGAACAACGCGATCTCCAACTCGGAGATTGAGATTAACTCTACTACAGAAGCGGGAAGTACGACTAACGCCTATAACAAATCAGGAACGTTTACTTCTCTGCTTAGCAGCAACGGACTCCAAACGCCAGTAACCGGCACGTGGAACTGCAACAACACGTACCGCTACGGTGGAACGCGTCCGTCGACAGACAACAACACGATTCTTTACTATGGTTATCTGGACGACGGCAACGGCAACAATGTTGTTACAATGACCGCGCCGTACTTCGCGTACGATATTTATTACTACCCGACGACAGACGGCAATAACTCTTTCCGAGCTGTGTCAATCGGCGGCAGCAATGTGAATACTCTGGAATACGGCGGCAACGGCTCAACGACAATCGCAACGAAAAACTATTGGGGAACGCCCGTTCACGCCGACATCGACGCGCTGACTGAAGGCGTCAACTATCTGAAAGTTCCCAGTACTTACTCAAGCATTTACGTTAAAGGACTCGGTTCAGAAAACGGTCATCGAGGCAGCTACGGCGCTTTGCAGATTGTCAACACGGCTGACTCGCAAGCGGTTGCCGTTTCCGGAGACTTTACCTGGACGGATTCCGTCTGGACAAGCGACCTGACAGGCGAAACCGGTCAGGCGCCCAACGCGAACGGCGTTGGATACCGTATTATTAATAACGGAACAGACGCAACCGTCAATCTGGGCGGATCTACGGTAGACTTGGGCAAAGTCAAGCTCATGGGAACCGGTAAACTTACATTCGCGGACGGAACGGTTGCTCTCGGCAATACGGATTCGGTTTACAAATTCTCCGATTACGGCGGACAGGTTGAACTGCCCAGCGTCGGGCAAATCGCCCCGCGAGGCGTTGTGTACTTCAATTCCAACGTAACGACGACCGATACAACCACAACCAAATCCGCCATTCCCGGCGCGTATTTTGTCAACGGGTCAACCGTCTCGTTCGCCAAGGTCGAAGGCGGCGTTATTTCCGCGGTTACGCCAACATACGTCGCTGCGCCGACAGACGGAATGGATCTGAATGTATCAACAAAAATTACTGACAACAACGATCGAACGCTCAATTCTATAACCAGCTCTACTGACTATGTAAACAGCAAAGCCCTGACTATTACCTCTGGTATGATGTATTTCAACAACAAAAACCACTGGGTTCAGGGCGGCGGCACAATTACATCCGGATACCAAAACGCAGACGGCGATAACGACTTGTACATCTACGGCTTAGGGTCGGCAGCCGACATGAGAATTAACGCCTCCGGCATTATCGACAACCCGAACAATACCACCGGCAAGCTCAACGTGATTAAAACCGGGTCGGGGACAGTTGGAATTACCGGTTCAACTGGCAAAACTACCTATACAGGCAAAACGTCGGTCTTGGAAGGGACGTTATTCTTCGGCTCGGAAATCGTCAGTACAGATTTCTACGTCGCGCCCGGCGCCCGTCTCCATTTTGGCTCGTTAAGCAACAACGGCAACAACGACTACGGCGACTTAAACTTCACCGCAACGTCGCTGTCCGGCTACGGACGCATTGAAATCGGGCACAGCTCAACCAAAGGCTCTCTGACGCTTAACAACGTTGTCAACGACGGTTCCTGCTTCGACACCGTCTACGCCTACGGCAAGGCGTTTACGCTCAATAATTCCCAGTTCCATACACAATGGCTGCACAGCACAACCAACATCACGCTCAACGGGAATTCCGAATACTACTCCAACGAATTCTGGGCGCGAGGCGCAAGCGTTTTAACCATCAACGACAACTCCACCTTTACCGCGACAACCATCTTCCAGCTGGGAACCGGTACAGCCGCCGGCACAGCAGGCACAGTTGCCAAAGCGGTTCAAAACGGCGGTACGGTCAATCTCGGAAACCTGGGTATTGGACATTACTCAAATTACGATGCCTCCTACGAAATGAACGCTGGCGTTTTGAACGTTGGCGACTCTGTTACAATGAACAGCGCCAACGAATTCAAAGACATCTGGCTTTCCGTCTCCAGCAGCGGAACGTTCCTGCATAACGGCGGAACAGTCAACGCCGGCGGCATCGACCTGAAAACCCGAGACAACAACGCCATGGTTGGCACGTATACCATGACAGGCGGAACGCTCAATTTGGGTAAACGCGGATTCTATCGCAACGTTGCCGGGAACTACGCTATCAATCTGGAAGGCGGTACGATTACCTCCGGGTCAGCCGACCTGCCGGAAAGTCAGCGCGGGAACTGGACAAGCGCTCTTGACGCAACTCTGACCGGTACGAAGACCGGCGATACTGACACTCGCGTTACATTCGCCCCGGCTGCCGACTCGTCAATTACCTGGACAGGCGTTCTCTCCGGAGAAGGCGGTTTGATTTACGACGGAGCAGGCTCCATGACAATTCAATCCGGCGATGCAGGCAACACCTACACCGGCGGAACGCTGGTCAAGTCCGGAACGCTCTATTTGAAGGGCAACAACAAGGGATTCAGCACCGTCGGTACTGGCGAAGTCGTGATTGAATCCGGCGCGAAAATCGTGGGGCAGTCGTCCAACGTTTTCGGAAGCCGAACCATCGCCGACGGCAACGTTCCAGACGTTACAATCAACGGCGGAGAACTCGAATTCAACGGATATCTTCACGTCAACAACATGACGCTCAACGGCGGAACGATTACCAACACAAACAACTCGCCGGATTACGCCGGTTTGGACTTCTACGATCGCAACGCGACGATGACTGTTACAGCCGACACGACAATCAGTTCAAAGATTATCAACTCTTCAACGCTGACTATCGACGTAGCCGAAGGGAAAACGCTGTCGCTTGACAGCCCGCTGAGAAATGCGTCTGGCGCAACGTGCGAGTTCGTTAAAACCGGCAAAGGCGACATCTCCACCACCAACTGGTTCGGCGCCGGCGCGACCCTCACAATTGACGAAGGGTCTGTTATTCTGCCCAACAACTTCAAGGACGGAAACCGAATCGCCGGTACAATGACAATCAACGAAAACGGCATGCTTGTCAGCAACGCCAAAGATTCAATCGGATACAGTACAAATGCCGGTATTTACAACATCGTCGGCGGAACGTGGCTGAAGATGGACGGCAATAACGAAACGCTCGGCAACAAGACATTCAACTTCACCGGCGGAAAAATTACCTCTGCGTACACAGACACTAATGGAAACGCTGTCGATAACAACGGCACGTTTGACATTTACAAAACAAAAACCACGTTCAACTCCTTCGCGGCTGAAGGCGCCACGGCAGACAATCCCACCGTCGCTACGGTTGACGTTCGCATCTGCCTCCGCAACGACGAACCCTTTGCCATCACCGCGGGAGAAAACTCCAAGCTGGTCTTCAACAAGGAAATCTTGAACGGCGGTTCTGGCGTTTATTCCCTTACGGTAAACGGCGACGGCGTTGTCGAATTCCGCGCCGCCAACACCTACACCGGCGGAACGACAATCAACTCTGGAACGCTGTTACTGACGGAAAACGGAACCTTGGGAACCGGGGCGATTGCACTTAACGGCGGAGCTCTGGAATTAGGTTACGACGCAGACAAGACTTTCTCTGACGATATTACCGGAACAGGTACGCTTGCAAAATCCGGATCGGGTACGCTTACCATTTCTAACGCCAAATCCTTTACTGGAAACACGGTAGTTAAAGAAGGCAAACTGCTCGTTACCGGCGCAGGTACGCTTGGAACGGTACCGGGCGACATTACTATTGCTCAAGGCGCGGAACTGGAATTCGCCGTCGACGAAGGCGACGTTAAGAAAACTGGCGCGGTTTCCGGTTTGGGTTCTGTCCTGAAAACCGGCAAAGGTACGCTGCAAATCAACAACGACGCCTACGACGAATCCGTTCAGTCCGGTACGATTACCGCTCAGGACGGTCGTTTGGACGTCAAAGGCGTTTACGACGGCATCCTTATCGTTGACGCCCCAGCGATCTTCTCGCCCGGCAACTCCGTCGGAACGTTAAAGACAGACGTCTTCCAGCTCAACGTCGGCGCAACGCTGTTGATGGAACAGGACGCCACCGGCATGGACAAGCTCATTGCCAACACGTTTATTATTGACGACGACGCGATTATCGAATTCGCGCTGACTTCCGCTCAGCCCGGCGCGACGTACGAAATCTTCAACGACCCGGAAGGACTGGAAGGTCAGTATGCAGACGTCAACTACTGGACTTCGTTCCTGTCGCCCGCCGACGCGTATTACTGGAACCTGACGGTTGACGGTTATTCCGTCTTCGCGTCGATTGACGCCAACGCCGTTCCGGAACCGTCCACATGGGCGTTGCTGATTCTTGGCGCTGCCGGACTGCTGTACTGGCGTAAGCGAAAGTAATAAATGTAACATTTTCGGAGTGCGAGAGGGAAGCGTCAGCGGAACTCTCGCTTTTTTTATAAATCGAATCGTTCAAACCGGCGAGCGCAGCTCGCTACAGAAAATCAAAACTATTAGCGTCAAGTACGCAAAGCGACCAACGGGAGCGATTACAATACGTCCCGCGCGGAAGCGCGGATAGGGGGCGGCGCCTCGCCGCTTGACGGCAAGCCGTCAAGTAAGAAAGCGGGAGCTATGCTCCCGCACTCCGAAAAATTCCCCGTTATAATTTCTACTATGCACACACACATCGACTTCATGAATCTTGCGTTGACGCTGGCGCGGCGAGGGCAGGGCGACGTCGAGCCGAATCCGATGGTCGGGGCGGTAATCGTTCGCGACGGGATCGCGCTCGGGCAGGGCTGGCACAAAAAGTTCGGCGGACCGCACGCGGAAATCGAAGCGTTTGCCGACGCAAAACGCAGCGGCGCGGACGTTCGCGGGACGGAAATGTACGTTACGCTCGAACCGTGCTGTCATTACGGGAAAACCCCGCCGTGCGCCAAGGCGATTATTGAGTCGGGCGTCGCCAAAGTCTATATCGCCATGCGAGACCCGAACCCGAAAGTCGACGGCGGCGGAATGAAAATGCTAACCGACGCCGGAATTGAAGTCGTCTCCGGGATCTGTCAGCGTCAGGCGGAATCGCTCAACAAGCCGTTTGTAAAGTACATTACCCGGCGTCGACCGTGGGTTATCGCCAAATGGGCGCAAACGCTCGACGGGAAAATCGCCGCCCGGGACGGGTCTTCTCAATGGATTTCCAACGAATCGTCCCGCGCCGTCGTCCATGAGCTTCGCAGCCGCGTTGACGCCGTTATTGTCGGGGCGGGGACGTTCTTTCACGACAACCCGACACTCACCGCCCGGCTTCCCGAAGGACGCCAGCCGCACCGCAAAGCCGTCCGCGTCGTTTTCGGTCTGCGTAAATCGACCCGGCAGGAAACGGAATCGTTCTCCCGACAGTCCAACCTTTACAAAACTCAGTCGCTCGCCCCGGTTTGGCTGACGTGGGACGACGGCGAAATTACCGACCCTTTTACCGGCTCTGTCCTTTCCGAACCTTTAAAGGACGCGTCTTTCCCGGCGCGGTTCGACCGTCTTTTAGAACGCCTTGCTGAAACCGGCGCGACGAACGTTCTGGTTGAAGGCGGCGGACGGCTACTGGGCGCTCTGCTCGACGCTGACGTTATTGACGAATTCCATGTCTTTATCGCCCCACAGCTGCTATGCGGCGGCGCCGACGCCGTTTCTCCCCTGATGGGCTTGGGAGCGCCGTCCATGTCCCAGGCGAAAAAACTTGTCGGAATCAAAACTCAGCTTCTCGACGGAGACGTGTACGTAAGTGGACGAATTAGCAATGAGTAAGCGTGACAATTTTTCGGAGTGCGAGAGTGAAGCGAAAGCGGAACTCTCGCTTTTTTTATAAATAGAACCGCTCAAACCGTCAAGCGTAGCTTGATACAGAAAATCTAACCCTCTTGACGGCAAGCCGTCAAGTTCGAAAGCGGGAGCTTTGCTCCCGCACTCCGAAAAACGCGAGCAAAGCTCGCCGAAGGATTTTAAGCCGCAAAGAACGCAAAGATCGCAAAGAAATTTTTAAAAGTTCTCAAACATCCTCCGCACCTCCGCGGCTCCGCGTGAGTATTTCCGGCGGCTGATACAGCCGCGATCCAGCAGGTCGGAGGGGTTGTTCTGCGAACATGTTTTTCCGTCATACCAGTAATGCGGCAGGGGACTGCCGCGAGCCGGGCGTTCGAGCGAACATTCCTGCGAAAGAGATTGTTTCTAATACCAGCAAAGGCGCCCGAGACAGGCTACATCCAAAGGAGGTTTTCCGCTTCGTCTTTTTGGAATGCACACTTCGAACAAAGCGTAACTACGCTCATTTCATTCGCTCCGTTACCGTCTTTCATTAATTTGCGAACTTCGCGAACATCCTCCGCTCCTCCGCGTCTCCGCGTGAGATTTTCCGGGAGCTTACGAACCCCGGCTCGCCTAAGCGTAACTGCGCTCATTTCATTCGCTCCGTTACCGCCTTTCATTAATATGCGAACTTCGCGAACATCCTCCGCGGCTCTGCGGCTCCGCGTGAGGTTTTCCGGGAACTTACGCACCCCGGTTTCGTTCGCCTATCGGCGAATGCGTAATTCCGTTCGCTACGCTCACTCCATTACCGCCTTTCATTTTTTCGCGTACTTCGCGTGAGCCTTTATCGGGCGCGCTCTCGCCCCCTATTCCAATTCTCTCTCGAATACTATATAATCTTAAGATAGATATTACTTACCACTAACCACTTACCACTAAATACCATGTCTATACCCCCAAAACTCCCCGCGGCTTTCGCCGTTATACTCAACGCGCTGTTGTTGTCCTTCGTTCAGGCACAGCCCGAAGACGTCATTTTCCAAATCGGGACGCCGGACGCGTGTTCCGCCGAGTTCCTCAACAAGCCGGACTGGAAAGCGTTCGCGGACAAAGTCCCGGATAAATCCCAGCCCGTTCCGTTTCTGCATTTTACGGTCGGGAAAGACGAGGACGCCGCCTGGACGCCGTGGCACTGGTCGACTCACGAGGCGAAAGCCGGGTTCCGGCAGTTTACCGCTGAAATCGAGTTTACCGCCAATCGGGACTACAATCAGAATCTGTACCTGATCATCGGCGTTTGTCACGGTCTGGAGCCGTCGGAGGTCGTCGTCGAAACCAACGGGACGCCGTCGCCGGTTATCCGGTCGGTCAAGTTCCCCAAGTTTGAAAATCCGTGGGAACAGTTTACGCGAGTCGGAACGTATCAGAACGACGTCATCGTCATTCCCGCCGGGGCGGTAAAGAAGGGCGTCAACGTCATTTCTGTCACGCTTCGCGACGGCAGTCTGATTTTTTACGATTACGTCTGCCTGAGAGAAAAGGCGCAGCCGCTGGATCAAAAGGGGGTTGAGCCGCTTCTGCCGCAGTTTCGACGCGCCGGCATGCCGGAAGAGATTCTCTTCGTTCTCCGCAAGCCCAGTTACGATGCGCACTGGTACGCCAACATCGGCTATTACGGAGACAACGTCTGCCGGCTTCCGTTCCCGATGAACTCCGGCGGGGCGATTTGCATTTACAACGTCGAAACGAAACAGGTCAGAACCATTTTCTCCGATCCCGGGGGGAACATTCGCGACCCGCAAATCCATTACGACGGGAAGAAAGTCCTCTTTTCCTACTTGCCGTCCGGGAAGAAGCACTACAGTCTGTACGAAATCAACATTGACGGAACGGGTCTGAAACAGATTACCGGCGTTGGGGAAGACGCCCCGCTGACGCTGCCGGACGGGGTGACGCCGTCAACGTCTGCGGAACACCGATCGACCGCCGCCAGCCGCGGCAGCGACCGCGATTTCGCGCCCCCGGGCTGGGACGACTACGAGCCGACGTATCTGCCGGACGATTCGATTATCTTCTGTTCCACGCGCGCCAAACGCTGGGTCAACTGCTGGCTGACGCAAGTCGGGACGATTCACAAATGTAACGCCGACGGCACAAATATTCGCCCGCTGTCGTGCAACGTCGAACAGGACAACACGCCCTGGGTTCTTCCCAACGGACAGGTTATCTATATGCGGTGGGAATACGTCGACCGGGAACAGGTTACGTACCATCACCTCTGGACGATGAACCCGGACGGAACGCGGCAGATGGTCTACTACGGCAATCAGCGGCCGTACATCACCATGCTGGCGCCGAAACCCATTCCCGGTACGGACAAAGTCGTCTGTATTTTCTCGCCCGGTCACGGCAGACGCGAGCATTACGGCCCCATTACGATTGTCGATCCGCGTCTGGGTCCGGACTCCCCCCTGGGCGCCAAGACGATTACCAAAACCAACGATTTCGCCGACCCCTGGGCGTTTTCCGAGGACATGTTCATGGCGGCGTCATACGATAAAATCGCGCTGATCAACGGAGCAGGGCGGGCAGAAACCATCTTCACGCTTCCCCCGGATCTGTTTAAGGGAAACGACCCGGCTGACCAGTCCAACCAGGGCTACGCGGCAAACAACCGCCTGCCGTCGACCGACCTTAGCCCGCGCAGCTTCTGGATAAGCGAGCCGCGCCCGATCATGCCCCGTCAGCGGGAACGCGTTATTTCAGATCAGACCGACCCGAACGCTCAATGGGGATCGCTGGCTCTGGCGAATATTTATCGCGGACGCAAAATGAAAGACGTCCCGCCGGGAACTGTTACACATCTGCTGATTTACGAGACGCTGCCCAAGCCGATTCATTATTCCGGCGGCATGGAGCAGATGTCGTCTTTCGGGACGTTTACCCTGGAGCGTCTTTACGGCTCCGTTCCCGTTACGCCGGAAGGATCCGCCTACTTCAACCTGCCGCCCAACAGAGCGTTCCTCTTCCTCGCGATGGACAAAGACGGTCATTGCGTTAAACGAATGCACTCGTTTACGTCCGTCATGCCGGGAGAGCGCACCGCCTGCATCGGCTGTCACGAAGAGAGAACGGAAACGCCCAACGCGGACGACCGAGATCGGCTTTTCCGACTTATGCGAAGCGCGCCTGTCAATCCCGAACCCGTCGCAGGCTATCCCGATATTTTCTCTTTTCCCCGAGATATTCAACCCATTCTCGACAAGTACTGTCTGGAATGTCACAACCCGGACCGGGAAGAAGGGGGATTCAACGCCTCCGGACACTGGAACCCGGTTTATACGTTCAGCTACATGCAGATGTCGTGGCGAAAAATGTTCGGCGACAACCGCAACCGACCCAGAAGCAACTTCGACCCATACGAGATCGGAACGGGGTCCAGTACGCTGCTGAAGATGATTGAAGAACATCACCAGGGCGTCAACATGGACGAGAAAGACGTGAAGATGATTCGCCTTTGGCTCGACGCTGGCGCGAACTACGCCGGGACGTACGCCGCCAACGCCTCCGGCGGGCTGGGATACTATATGCAAAACAGAAACGTCCGCAACGACCGCGACTGGTCCGAAACGAAAGCCATGGACGAGGCGATTACCCGCCGCTGCGATCCGTGTCACTGCCCGACGGCGAAGGAACGGCAAATCGGGACGTACAGGCTGTTCACAGACTATAAAGTCGACCATTTCCCGCCGCATCAGAACAATATGTTCGTCGCTCACACACTGACCGAGGACGGCGGACGGTTCAACCGACACGTCATTTTCGACTTGTCGTATCCGGACCAGTCCAAAGCCCTCCGCGGCCCGCTGTCCAAGTCCGCCGGCGGGCTGGGAACATGTGAAGCAAAGTCAGGAAAAGTCGTATTCAAAGATACGTCCGACCCGGACTACCAGACAATTCTGGCTGGGATCGAACGCGGCCGCCGTTACATTTTGGAAGAGGACAACCGATTCAGCATGTGGGACGAGTCGCCCAACAACGGCAAAGACTGCCCGAAACGATTCGTTCCCCGCTGGGCATACCTTAGAGAGATGATTCGATACGGAATCCTGCCCGTCGACGCCGACCCCAACGCCTCGTACAACCCCTACGAACTCGACCGCCTGTACTTCGAATCGCAATGGTACAAGGGAGGCAATTAATGAAAGGCGGTAACGGAGTTTCTGTAATGAAGTCAAGTAGGTGAATAAGAAAAATTTTGATAATAATCAAAAAGTTTCTTACGTGTTTTGGCTTGTTGAACTAAGCATAAAGCATAT
>JAFSMW010000183.1 GCA_017447745.1 Thermoguttaceae bacterium | reverse complement strand
GGAACCGTTACACGTGTTGCAGCCGCGGCCGTGATAGAACTTTTTGCCCAGAATTTCATCGGGGCCCAAGTCCAGAGAAACGAGTTGTTCCTGGCTGGGCATGGTTTCTTCTTTGCAGTCTGAACAAATGCGTCGGACCAGTCGCTGACCCAAAACCGCTTCCAAAGTAGCGGTAAGCAGGAACGGCGGGATGCCCATATCTCGCAGACGCGTAACCGTGCTCGGGGCATCGTTGGTGTGAAGCGTACTAAAGACAAGGTGCCCGGTAAGAGAGGACTGAACGGCAATTTCCGCCGTTTCGAGGTCTCGAATCTCCCCGACCAGAATCTTGTCCGGGTCTTGTCGCAAAATGGAACGCAGACAGCGGGCGAACGTGTTGCCAATCGAGGAATCGACGGGAATCTGAATAATGCCGTCGATATCGTATTCGACCGGGTCTTCGGTCGTCATGAGCTTTTCTTCAATGACGTTCAACTCGTTCAAAGCGGCGTAGAGCGTTGTCGTTTTTCCGGAACCCGTTGGGCCTGTAACAAGGATAATGCCGTTAGGAATTCGAATCAGTTTGCGGAAGTCGAGCAGAATGCCGGGGTCCATGCCGACGTTGTCCAGATCGAGCAAAATAACCGAACGGTCCAGAATTCGCAAAACCGCGCTTTCTCCGAACATGGTTGGCAGAATGCTGACGCGCAAGTCGACCGGGTGTCCGCCGACGGAAAGTTCAATACGACCGTCCTGCGGCAAACGGCGTTCCGCGATGTCGAGGTTTGCCATAACCTTGATACGAGTCGTCAAAGCCAACGCCAAATGCTTGGGCGGCGGAACCATTTCGTACAAAGCCCCGTCTGCGCGGACGCGGATTTTGAACTCGTTTTCAAACGGCTCAAAGTGGATGTCAGACGCGCGGTCTCGAATCGCCATCAGCAATACCATGTTGAGCAGCTTGCGAACAGGCGCTGATTCCGCCATTGCCTGCGCGCCGGTCAGGTCTATTGTTTCGTCCAGAGAATTGGCTTGCTGAATGGCTTTATTGAGTTCTTCGTCCTGCTCGATGTCAACCAACAACTGATCCATGGAGTCGGTCGTTGCCGCTTCGTAATATTTGGCGTACGCCTTGTTAATATCCGATTCAGACGCGACAGCCGGTCGAATGTCATAACCCAGCAAAGTTCGAAGTTCGTCGATGACCTGAAGCTGCTGAGGCTGCGCCATGACGACCGTCAGCACGTTGCCTTCCAGACTGACTGGAATAATCTTGTACACGTCCGCCATGGTTGGCGTTATTTGTCCAATAACTTCAGCGCGAATGTCCGTTTCCGCCAGATTGTAGGCAGGAACGTTGAGGTGATCCGCCAGAACTTCAACCAGCTGTTCGTCAGTAATCAGCCCCATGGAAATAGCAAGCTGACCAAGGAGTTCATGACGATGCTCTTTCTGCTTTTCCAGAAGAATGTCGAGTTGTTCCTGAGTAATAAAGCCGTGGTCAATCATGACCTGACCGATTCGTTTAATTGCCATGGTAGTTTATAAAAAATGAAAAGTGAATTTCTGGTTGATATTGCTTTGTTATTAAAAAATGTGGATGTCGTCTTAAAACGCCTAGCGTCAATCTTCCGATTGAGCGGCGTCCATAAGACCGCGTTCCGCTCTGGCAATGCGTTCCACAACGTCTTCCGGGCGGTTGGCTTTGAGGATGGCGTCTTCCTTTGCGATAACGCCGTCTTTCCACAGCTTGAACAGGTTGTCGTCCAACAGCTGCATGCCTCTTTTGGCTCCCGTCTGCATGGTAGACGTAATTCGGAACAGTTTGTTTTCACGAATGAGGTTTGCCGTAGCGGGGTCGACAACAAGCATTTCGTACGCGGCAACTCGACCGCCGCCGATTCTGGGCAGAAGCGTCTGGCAGAGAATGCCTAAAATAGCCGACGCCAACTGCGTTCGAATCTGGTCTTGCTGGGTTGTCGGGAAAACGTCGATAATACGGCTGATTGTACTCGGCGCGCTGGACGTGTGCAGCGTTCCGAAAACGATGTGCCCTGTTTCCGCCGCCGTAATAGCGGTTTCGATGGTTTCCAAGTCTCGCATTTCACCGACGAGAATGACGTCAGGGTCTTGACGCAAAGCGCGGCGAATGGCTTCCGCAAACGAGGGAACGTCGACGCCGATTTCTCGCTGGTTGATAGTGCTTTTGATATGATCGTGATAAAATTCGATAGGGTCTTCAACCGTAATGATGTGACGGTCAACCGTTTCGTTCAAATGCTTGACCATGGCGGCAAGAGTCGTCGTTTTACCGGAACCGGTAGGACCGGTAACGAGAATCATGCCTCGAGGACGAAGAATCAGATCTGCAATAACAGGCGGCGTGTTGAGGTCTTTGAACGACATCAACTTAACGGGAATCTGTCGCAAAACCATCGCGACGCAGCCTCTTTGCTTGAATACGGAAACACGAAAACGCGCCTGATCGCCGAAGGCGAAACCGAAGTCTGTACCGCCGACTTCCTGAAGTTCCTGCTGACAGCGTTCCGGCGTGATGCTTTTCATCAGGGCGACGGTGTCGTCCGGCTCCAGAACCTTTGTTTCCAGACGCGTCAGCGTGCCGTGCAGACGAATTACCGGCGGCTGACCAACCGTAATGTGCAAGTCGGACGCGCCTTTGTTGACTACTACTTGTAACAGTTTATCAATTTGAATAAAAGCCATGTTAATGGATTGTAATTAATAAAAAAGGATATGAAAAGTATAAAGTAATTTGAAACAATAACAAATGTTGGAACGCCGTTTACTCTTCCTGAAGTTTGGCGACGCGCATAACTTCGTCAATCGTCGTAACGCCCTTGAACGCTTTTTTAATTCCGTCCCAGTACAGGGTGCTCATGCCTTCCTGAATGGCGGCGGTTCGAATCGTTCCGGTAGTTGCGGCGGCAAAGGTGAGCTCTCGAATTTTGCTGGACATACGCATCAGTTCGTAAATGCCCATTCGACCGCGGAAACCCTTGCCCGCGCAGTTCGGACAGCCTTTGCCGTGCATAAACGTGGCGTTGACGACTTTCGGGTCGTTGATGTTAAGTCCCGCCGCTTCCATGGACGCCGGCGATGGCGTGTACTGCGTTTTGCATTTTGGGCAGACGCGGCGAACGAGTCGCTGAGCCATAATCGCAATAACGGACGACGCAATAAGGTAGTACGGAACTTTCATATCCGCCAGACGGGTAATGGCAGACGGTGCGTCGTTGGTATGCAGCGTGCTGAAGACAAGGTGCCCTGTCAGCGACGCCTGAATTCCCATCTGCGCCGTTTCGAGGTCTCGCATTTCTCCCACCAGAATGACGTTGGGCGCCTGTCGAAGCATGGCTCTAATAACGCGGGCGAAGTCCAACCCGATTTCGTGTTTGATTTCCACCTGGTTGATTCCCGCCAGATAGTATTCGACCGGGTCTTCCGCCGTAATGATTTTTCTGTCCGGCGTGTTGAGTTCGTTTAACGCGGCGTACAGAGACGTCGTTTTTCCGGAACCCGTAGGACCGGTAACCAGAACAATCCCGTTCGGACGTCGAATAAGCGTTTGGAGCGTGTTATAGTCTTCTTCGACGAACCCCAACTGACGCAGACCGACTTTGATGGAGTCTTTATCCAAAATACGCATAACGACCGACTGACCGTGGTTGGTCGGAATAACGCTCACGCGGAGGTCAAGTTCTTTTTCTCCCAGAGTTACTTTAATTCGACCGTCCTGGGTACGGCGCCGTTCGGCAATGTCCAGCTTGGACAAAATCTTGATACGGGAAAGAATCGCACCCAACATTCGACGAGGGGGCGAGTTGCGTTCGACCAAAACGCCGTCGATTCGATACCGGATTCTGACGCGGTCTTCAAAGGGCTCAATATGAATATCGGACGCTCGCGACTGAACCGCTTCAGAAATGATAAGGTGAACCAGCTTAACAACCGGCGAGTTGGGGTCTTCCGGAGAGCCGCTGTCTTCCTCGTCTTCGTCCGTTTCGGTGAAGTCGATTTGCGTGTCGGTGAATTCCTGAAGCATCGCCTTGGCGTTATCGCCCCCGGTCGAGCCGTAATGACGGCTAATGGCGTCAACAATGGCGTCTTTGGAGGCAACGACAAATTTAATGCGTTTGTTGAGAATGAACTGGAGTTTATCGCTCAGCTCGAAATCGTCCGGCTTGGAAGTAACGATTGTCAACGCGCTCTCATCTGCTGAAAGCGGGATAATCGTATTCTCACGCGCTACAGATTCCGGAACCAGCTCAATAATATTTTGAGGAATGTTGAGGTCTTCCAGATAGATGTATTCGTAGCCCTGAGAATCCGCCAAGGCTTTCATGACGTCTGAGCTTTTGGCGAATTTCAGTTTAATGATTGCGTCTTGAAGAGAGATGTGGTCTTCGTTGGCGGCTTCTTGCGCCGCAGCTATCTGATTGGGGCTGACAAGACCTTTCTGCACCAACAGATCTGTAAAACTTAATGAGTGTTTTGCCATAATTATATGAGTGAATGTTTCAACAGGAAAATGGACGAACAGGTCAATAACGCCTTAAATCCTCTTGACTATTACTATTAATATATTCTATTTTACCAAAATATCGAACCTTTTGCAAGCATGTGAGTAGTTTTTTTTCAAAGTTTTTAAAAAACTTATATCAAATAGAATGATTATAACAGCTTCCTCTGTTAGTATAATGTAAATTCAGATAAGACGAGAGGATAAGGTTGAGAAATCATTGACTGGTTAAAACGATATTTCTTAAAAAAAACGGAAATAGCGTCAAAATGCTATTGGAAAAAGATATAAAATCCGTATAATACGATTCAAATACGTCAAACGCTTGGCAGATGTTGAACGAAAAATTTTCCTGTGGGAATGTTGTTAATAACTTCTGTTTTTTGACAAATTATTATTTCAAGCCAACATTCCCGGACGATAATATAAGTATCCGTTCCGTTCAAGCGTTTTACGATTTCGCGTTTTGTTCGCAGATTCCTTCGGCAGCGCTCAACGCGAGGCTGTCCTTAACCCTTAACCGCATTTTATAGCCATGTCATTGATAGTTGTTGGAACGGTAGCTTATGATAGCGTTGAAACCCCTACAGATAAACGCGACCGCATTATGGGCGGTTCCGCCTCGTATTTTTCGCTTGCCGCCAATTTCTTTACCGACGTCAGTTTGCTGGCGGTAGTCGGCGGAGACATGGAACAGAAATATCTTGACGAATTTACCAAACGCGGCATCGACTGTTCCGGATTGGAAATTCGCCCAAACGAAAAATCTTTCTTCTGGTCTGGAAAGTACATGGTCAACATGAACGACCGGGAAACCAAAGAGACGCAGCTCAACGTGATTGCGGACTTCAATCCGACGCTTTCTGAAGACGCTCAAAAGACGCCGTACCTGTTTCTGGCAAACGGTCCCGTCGATTTGCAGCTCAACGTCCTCAAACAGTGGCACGGAGCTGGTTTGTGCGTTGCTGACACCATGAGTTTATGGATTAAAACGGCGCGAGAACAGCTTGACGAGCTTCTCAGACAAATCAACGGTTTGGTTCTTAATGATTCGGAAGCGGTCGACCTCACCGGCGAGACAAATCTCGTCAAAGCAGGTCGAAAAGCGCTGGAAATGGGACCGAAATTCGTCGTTCTGAAAAAAGGCGAACACGGCGTGATGTTCTTCTCGGAAAAAGAGACGTACGTTCTGCCGGCGTGGCCTTTGGAACGCCTTGTCGACCCGACTGGAGCAGGCGATTCTTTCGCCGGGGCGATGATGGGATATTTGGCTTCACAAAACAACTTGGACTCTGATACGATAAAAATGGCGTTAGCCTACGCGACGGTTGTCGCGTCTTTTACCTGCGAAGACTTCAGCTGGAATCGTTTGCTGGATCTCGATTTGGACACAATCAACGACCGTATGGAACAGTTCCGCAATATCGTGAACTTCTAACCGGTTAGAATTCATGGAAGAATGATTTATGAATGTAGTATTGCCCCAATTGATTAAAGGCATGGACGAAGCCGTTGTGGTTTCAAAGTTAAAGCGCTCTGGCGATTACGTCCAAAGCGGCGAACCGATTCTGGAAGTCGAAACGGAAAAGGCGATTGTATCCATTCAGTCGCCGTTGACGGGCGTCATTGGTCGGTTTGACTGTCAGGAAGATCAAACCGTTCCCGTTGGCGCCTCGCTGTTTTGGGTGGAAAGCACCGGCGAACTGGATCAGCAGAACCGCGAGGCGAGAATCGAAAGACGAGAAAACGTTTCTGAATTCGAAATGCGAAATGTGAATCTGTCCAACGAGATGGCTTCCAACTATTCGCAGATGTCGGCGCTTTCAACTCAGCAGACCCGAATGGCGGCTGGCGCGGAATCGACTGCGCCGCAAGCGTTGTACGCTTCGCCCTCAATGTATCCCAATTCGACGGATAACGTTTCTGGACGATCTGGGCGGTCTGTTGGATACGCATCTCAAAACTCTCATGGACGAGTTTCCGAACCGGCGTTTACGCCCAGGGTTGTAACATGCGATTATCAAGGTTCCGATTGCGAGCAGAAATCCGAAGACTGTTCAGAATTTGGAACTCAAAGCGCTCGAAATGAACGGGTGGATAGTATCGACGCCAGCGTCAACAGCTTTCCCACTCCGCGTATTTTCAATATGGTTGAGATGTCGTCGCTTCGTCGGACTATTTCCCGAAGAATGAGTCTCAGCGCTCAAACGATCCCGGCGTCTGTCCTGTACCGAAAAGCGGACGTTTCCGAGCTGATTAAAATGCGATTGAAAATCAATCGTATTTCCTCAGCAAAAGCGTCGTTAAACGATTATTTTATTAAAGCGACCGCAATGGCTCTGGCGGACATGCCGGAAATCAATTCCTCGCTTGACGGCGACCAGATTATTCAATACGCCGACGTCAATATCGGCATGGCGGTTGATGCTAAAGGCTCGCTTTACGTTCCCGTTATTCGTCAGGCTCAGAAGATGCAGATTCTCGACATTGCCGCTCAGGCCAAACTCCTCATCGACAAGGCAGAGCAGGGCAAGCTGACTCTTGAGGAGATGGCAAATCCAACGTTTACCGTATCCAACATGGGAGCGTTGGGCGTCGAGTATTTTACTCCGATTATTCTCCCGCCGCAGTCGGGGATTCTGGGCATCGGAGCTGTTATGGACGAACCGGTCGAAAAAGACGGCAAATGGGAAGCCCATAAAAAAGTGGGGCTGTCGTATGCGTTTGATCACCGGATTATCGACGGCGCGTTGGCGTCGAAGTTCCTCAAGAAAGTTATTGAAAACCTTGAAGAACCGCTCCTGTTGATTTGGAAAGAGTAAATCTGAAATGAATGTAACAGAATGGATTTTAAAGAATTGGCGTATTGACCGGGCGTCAGGCATGGTTCTTTGTTTTTCCATTCTGTTTTTTTGTTTGGCGTCGTGCGCTGACGCTCAAAGTCCGCCGTGGAATCCGCCGGTGTTTGACGCGCTTCCAGCAGGACGAAGTCTGAAACTCACGGTCGAGTCTATCCCGATTGCCCCTTCCGGGAGCGCCGTCGCATTGGGCGACGCCCTGGCGGACAGAGTCGCTTTGACGTTGAAAAAGACGGAGCCAAAACTGATTCTGTTGTCCGTTTCCGCTCCCATCACAACCAGAACGGATGCGATTGTTCAAGCCGTTTCCGCCCGGTTCCCAAACGCGATTGTACTGGGGATTTCCGCAGACGTCAATTTTACTCATCGTCTTGACAACGACCAGCCGATTGCGTCTGCATGGGTTGTCGGCGGAGGGAATCTGAAAGTATCGGCGATTCTGGCTGACCCGGATCTGGAACCGTTTGATTCCGAGTCGTCATACGCTCACAGCGTTCATGATCGACTTTTGAAAACGACTCACGACAAAGCGCTGTTTTTGCTGTCAGCGTTTCCCGCCCGAAAGACCAACGGGGTCGTTCGCGAACTGGCGAAGCTGGAAGGCTCTCGCGTTCCCGTCGTCGTTTTGGCGGCGTCCGGCGCGCAGCCGACAATTTACTTTGCCGGACGTCGATGTCGAAACGCTCTTGCTGCGTTTGTCGTTTCCGGGACGGTTGCCATTGACGTCGTTCCTGTTGCCAACGTTCAAGCGAAAGCTTTGGCGGATAAAAAAACGGCTCTTGAAGAAGCAGGCTTGGCATGCGAGGCGGCGATCGTCTGTCCGCCGAAGTCAAGCGACTGTACAACGTTCAAAAAAACAATTCAAAAGCATATTGGAAAACTCACCCCTGTTTTAGGAGCGTCCGCCAACGATTCCGGGCAGGCGATACTGTTTTCCACGCCGAGATAAAAATAAGAGTGGTAAGTTAGAAGTGGTAAGTAGTAAGGACGCAAAGCGTTTTGTCTAAATACCCTCTTATCACTTACAACTAACCACTAACCACTTACCACTAAAAACGCCATGGGACAAATCCTTCCTCCTCGCCCTGTTCTGCCGTTGTTTGCCGTGTTTTCCATCTATCCGGAGGCGATAGATTGGGCGAGGAATCGCATTGCTCAAAAATGGGGCGAAATCGCTCTGGCGTCCGTTCCGTTTAATTTCGACAATACGCATTATTATGACGAATCGATGGGAGCGGGACTGAAAAAACAGTTCTTCGTTCTCAACGCCGGGGCGAATCCGTCTGACCTGATCGACTGGAAGATTCTTTCCAACGACTGGGAAGAAGAATACGCTCAACTCGCCGGAAAGCCGGAATCGCGTCCGCTCAACATTGACCCAGGGTACATTGAGCTGGGCAAACTCGTCCTGGCAAGCACAAAAGACTACGCTCACCGCATCTATCTGGGCAGAGGCATCTATGCGGAAATAACGCTCAACTTCAAAGAGGGACAATGGGTCGCCCATCACTGGACGTTCCCCGACTACCAGCGCGACGACTACCACGAATTCTTTAATCAGGCGCGAACCGTGTTGAAGGAAATCAGACGGAGAGGAGTTTAAGAAATGTTGTTTGCAGGTCAGACTGTTGTACAACATTGGATGTTTTAACACGAAATACACGAAAAGGGACGAAAAAGCACAAAAATTATTTTAAAGGATTATTTAATTTCGATTATTTTTAATTCTAAAAATCTTTCGTAAATTTCGATTATTTCGTGTATTTCGTGTTTAAAAAAAGAACGGGCAAAACGCCCGTTTTTCGTTGATAGAAAGCAAGCTGCGTCTATTTCTTCGTATAGACGATTCCTTCCATTTCGACCAGCAGTTCCGGACGGCAGACGTCTGTAACAGTAAAGATCATCGGGACGCTCTCTCCGCAGCGTTTGCGACAGACCGCGGCAATTTCTTCGTAATCCTCCGGACGCTTGATATAAACCCGCAAAAAGGCGAGCTGATTCAACTCCGCGCCCAAGCGGTCAAAGCCGTGTTCCCGACAGTTGGTTCGGTCGATTAAACAGGCGATGTTGTCCAACGTACATGACGCCTGTCGCGCGGGTTTGCCGATAAACCGGCTTTCAGAATCGATAATGCTGGCTGTTCCTGAGATGAAAATAACGCCGCCGTCGTCGTACTCTACGCCCAGGGCGCGAGCGAATTTGGGGCTTTGCGGACTGTACGTTTTTCCGTAATTGAAGGCGCTGGTTTGCTGCGGATTTTCCAACGGCGCTGCGACCAGATTTGGCGAGCTGGAATGGATCGACAGCCCAGCAAGAATCACGTTTTTCCCGTCTGAACCGATGCCCGTACTGGCGGGATAGGCGTCGAAATCTGAAGAAGTCAGAGGGTATTTCCTACAAAACTTTTTGTCGCCAAAGAAATCCGTTCGGGCGCGGTTAAGTTCTTTGTATCGCTGGGTTTCGCCCTCCGGACCGACGATGTCGCCCAGATAGATCCATATGCGGATAACGTCTTCAAAAGAAATGTCTAACTGATTAAACTGCTTTTGGAGTTCTTCAAAGCAGGAGAAAGATTTGGGATAAACCAGTTCGTCTGAAACCGTCGGACGACAGTTGACGACGTGCGTCCAATCCAGACCGGAATAAGAAACCGTTGAAATCTGATCCGACGTCCGTTTGACGGAAATCTCGTCTGAACTTTTGGCGGAAAGCCCCCACGCCTCGATGGCGTATGCAGCGCCTGTAATAGGCGGCTGAGGGATGATCTCGAAAATCGGACAGTCGTCCCCGTAATGCTTTTTAAGGACTTCTATAAACTCGTCTTCCTTCGAAATATCGGCAAGAAACAAAGATAGCCGATAAATGACGTGATACTGTTCGTCTTCGTTAAGCTGGTCTTCAAAGGCGCGATCCAGTTCGTCCAACGAATTGGCAAACAGGGTAAGATAATCTTCCTCATACACCGGTCGAACGACAAAACTCCAGTGTCCGATTTCTCCCAGTTGAATAAAGGACGATTCTATAGCAGGCAGGTTAATTTTATTTTCTGTCATAACTTACTTAAAAGGAATCTGCTTTAAAATATTTGGAAATAAAAATCTTTTATAGGCGATTCCCTTGTATAAAGTTTTGAGCAATGTCTTGGTTAAAATTCCTCGCTGGAACAAAACCCGGATCAGACTTTGCCTTTGAACTTAAAAACCTTTTATGATATTACATTTATCATACCTGAAATATAAATTAAAATCAATCCTGTTCAAGTAAAAAATAGAAAAATTCTTAAATTAATTCATAAAACAGAGTTAAGATAGGAAAGATTGATCGGATAAAAAGAGTTTAATGGAAAAAACTATGAAAAAACGGAAAAACGCTATAGTAATAATTTGAAAAATAAGCTACTATTGTTTCATCTGGCAATTCCTAAAATGAATAGACGCTCGCTTGCTGGAAGAACCGTATAACAATGATTTTAAACGGAATTTGCGATCCGCTTTGTGCAAATTCTACGCATATGATACCATGTCTCAACCATCAGAACAACCCCAGCCGATTTTTGCCATCGACGACGCCCAACTGGAACGCAAACAAAACTTTTTTGGCAGTTTGCCTGACGATAAAGATGAAGCGGCTCGCACCCGGCGTTCGTTGCTGTTCCCGGGAAGTGTAGACTGGTATGTTCTTCGCCAGTTTCTTTTGATATTTTTCTTTATTGTGATAATTATATCCGTCTTTTACATCCTGATGGATTTTCTTAACAGCGCGGACGTATTTGTTCAAAAATGCAAACAGCATAATATTCCGACTGCAGTTGCGTTGTATGAGTACTATATGCCGCGGCTTCTGGTTCTGTTTGATGCGCTTCTTACCGTGTGCGTTATTTTGCCAGGCATCATTTTGATAAATCAAATGATTGGACGCAATGAAATTCTGGCTCTTTCCTGTATGGGGATTCGTCGAGTTCGGGTAGCGTACATGATTTTTATATCCGCAATCGTTCTGATCGTTTTTTTCACCGTCTGCCGTGAATTTGTTCTGCCTGATCAGCGATCAGTTATAGGCAGCGACATGAAATCTTTTTTTGAACGGGATAAAATCCGCGTCGAATCCAAGGCGGATCCCATGACGTCTGTCTATATTACTGGCGAATCGCTTGATCTTGCCCATGGAACCATTATTCAACCGGTACTCAACATGCCAATGTATCTTAATAAATATGGACAGTGCATTAGCGCGGAGATTGCAGTCTGGCAACCAGAGCAGTTGGGAAACGGCGCGGAACCCACTCGCAAGGCGGGGTATCTGCTCAAAAACGTTGTGGCTGAAAAAAATATGGACGACCAAAGCTCTCTGACGATTAACAATACGGAAATTCTTATTACGCCGTTAAACAATCCATGGCTGAAAAAGGGAGAGTGTTTTTTGGTTAGCGGAATTGAAATTGAGGATTTAACGATCAACTATGAGTTGCAGGAGTATTCTTCAATAGCTGAACTCCGGCGGATTATGGAGCGTATGCCCGCCAATCAGAGAACGGACGCCGCCATCAATATTCATAAACGCATAACGCGACCCTTTATCGATTTTTGCGTAATTTTTGTTGGGTTGTCGTTTATTTTGGCGAACGACAATCGATTTTTGCTCATCCTTATAAAAGCCGCTCTTTGGTGGGCGTGTTCGTGGATTATCATTAATATGTCCAGTTCTCTGGCAGGCAATGCCGATCAGGTGCTCACGCCCGCCATGGCTGCCTGGGTTCCTTTGATTGTCTTCTCTGCGGCGGCGGCGTACGTCTGGAACAAGGTCTTTTATTAATTACAGACTCGTCCGATTTCTGTTCGGCTGAACGATTCAAAGCGTCAGGTTTTAAGCGCGAAGCGGCAAGGACGCAAACGTCTTTGCCGCAGGGACGCTTCTGTTGAAGTCATAATTCTTATTATATATACATCCCGTTTGACAGCGTCTGATAGATATAATAGGCGTCTTGAATGATATTTCTGAAAAATCCAAAAAAATATTCTAATATGGGATTCAGAAAAAGCCGATACGTATAAAGTAGACTGTAATAGGCTAAATATTTGTGGAGCAATATAAACATTACAGTTAAGGATTTCCTCCTAAAATAGAGGTAATTGGTATGAAATATTCAAGTTTATTCCCGAGAGTAGCGTTAATCGCGCTTTGCATTGCTTTAATATCAAATGCAGCCAGGGCGCAATACTTCGCTCCTGTACAATATCCGATAGGGCAGGACGCAAACGGACAAGTTGTTGATCCGGCGCCTGTAGTGGATAATGGCATGTCATTTCCAGTGTCTTCGGGTATAGTTCGCGATCGGGCGGATGGATGGTATAAAACCGTTTGTCCGATGAGCTGTGATCAAATCTGGGGACCCGGCGAATGGCGATTCAAAGCATGGGCGGATCAGGGAATTACATACGGTTCCAGCCGCATTGATGAAACGTTTGCGCCTCAAGCTTATAATGATATGTATAACACGTACCAGATGAATCAGGTTTATCTGGCTTTGGAACGCAAATGCGCTCAAGACGGCGTGAGCGTCAGCTGGGGTGGACGCGTTGACGTCATGTTTGGTACGGATTATTACTATACTCAAGCGTACGGCTTTGAGGCCAGCAACGTTGGATATTTGACAACGATCAACGGTCCGGAAGGACGCGTTAATCACTGGAATGGAGACGGAAGCCGACATCTGGCTCAGGAAGTTTCTGATTACGGCGTTGCGATTCCGCAAGCGTATTTGGAACTCTACCTGCCGATCATGACAGGCGTTAAAGTCAAAGCTGGTCATTACTATTCCGGAATGAGCATGGAATCGCCGATGGCTGTTGAGAATTTCTTCTACTCTCACAACTACGCCAGCTACTATGGAATGCCTACGACGCTTACCGGCGTTGAAGCCACGATTGGCTCAGAATGTGGACTCTCCATCTTTGGCGGCGTTGACCTGGGCTGGAACCGCATGTCGACAAAAGACGGCGGCGTTTCTGGATACGGCGGCGTTCGTTGGATGGATTCCTGCAAAACTCTGGCTACTCAGTTTATGGTTCATTCCGGACGAGAAACCTGGACGTTCAAGCCGAATCGCTTCTCACCCGCCGAAAACGCTGATTTCAATGTAACAGTTTTGAGCTGGCTGACTGAATGGAGACTCAACTCCTGGTTGGCAACCAGCTTGGAATTCGTCTACGGTTGGGACAGCAAAGGCGACTTCCCCAGAGCAAACATCGATACCAGCAACTGGGTGGGAATTACCAACGCCTGGTACGTTCGCTGCACGGAAACAATTACTACCGGCTTGCGCTTTGAATGGTTCCAGGACAATCCCCAGTGCGGAAGAATCGTCTACTCAAAGATGTACGATGAAACCGAGTACAACGTCTTCGACATCTCTCTGGGCGTCAACTGGAAGCCGACCTACTGGTGCACAATTCGACCGGAAGTTCGCTGGGACTGGTCTGACCTCAACGGACCGATCAAGTTCTTCGGAGACAAGAACAGCCAGTTCACCTTTGGAATGGATATTCTGCTCAACTTCTAGTTTAGTTGCCTGATAAAACACGCTCCTTGATTCACAGACTCTGCGTCGTCCCATCCAGATGCAGAGTCTGTATTTTTATAGTTGCCAGTGGCGAGAGAATATCTGAAATAATAAAGACGCAAGGCGTTATCTTAGAGATTTGTTAAACAAAGACGTTTTATTTGTTGGAAAACGGAGGACATGGGATTCGAACCCACAACCGGAAACCCGGCAACTGATTTCGAGTCAGCCTGCTCACCATTCGCTTATCCTCCAAATGGCTTCTAAAGATGCAGTTACTATACCATAAAACTTAATTAATTCAAGTAGGGGTAAAAATTCTCGCTTCCTGCGGGAGAGCCGCTTGACAAGCCCCGCTCTTTCCGGTAAACTATACCTATTATGGAAACAATTGATCTCAATACAGAGGGACTCAATCCCGCTCAGCAGGAAGCTGTAAATCACATTGACGGACCGATGTTAGTCCTGGCAGGACCCGGTTCCGGTAAAACGCGCGTCGTTACGCACAGAATCGCCAATCTCATCGCTCACGGGATCGCTCCCCGCAACATTCTCGCCATGACGTTTACCAACAAGGCGGCGGACGAGATGAAAAGCCGGGTCGAACAGCTCGTGCCGACGGCGGGGCGTAAGCTTTGGGTCAGCACGTTTCATAAATTCTGCGCCTGGCAGATACGCATGCACGGGGAAATCGTCGGTCTGAAAGACAACTACACCATCTACGACACCGCCGATTCCAAGCGGCTGTTCAAGATGGTTCTCGACCGGATCAAGCCGGAATACAAGTTCACGCCAGCGGGATTGATAAACGAAGTCAGCCGATTAAAAAGCCAGATGATTCTGCCGGAGGATTTCAACCCCTCGCCGCGCAACGGGCGGCAATGCGCTCTGAAACAGATTTACGAAGAGTATCAGGCGGCTCTGCTGACCGCCAACGCAGTCGACTTTGACGACATGCTCATTCATACGGTAACCATGCTCAAAAAGGACGAAGAGCTTCGCGCTGAGCTGGACGCCCGATACCGTTACGTTCTGGTCGACGAGTACCAGGACACCAACGCGATTCAGTACGAAATCGTCAAGCTGCTCAATCGGGACTACCAAAACATTCAGGTTACCGGCGATCCCGACCAGTCCATTTACGGCTGGCGCGGCGCGGAAATCCGCAACATTCTCGACTTCGAGAAGGACTACCCCAACGTCAAAACAGTGCGGCTGGAAAAGAACTACCGATCCACGCCGGAGATTTTGCACGTTGCGGACGAGCTGATTGCCAACAACCGGCAGCGCAAGGAGAAAACGCTCTTTACAGACAACAAATCCGGCGCTCCGGTACATCTGGTTTGCCTGGACGACGAGTTCGACGAAGCGGAATTCGTCGCGAAAAAGGTGGAACTGCTGGTCAAGTCCGCCCTGGCGCAGCCAAACGACATCGCTGTCTTTTACCGAACCAACGCCCAGTCCAGACCGTTTGAAGAGAAGTTCAACATCTACAATCTGCCGTACATTCTGGTCAACGCGGTAGAGTTCTTCCAGCGAAAAGAAATCAAAGACGTCATGGCGTACTTGCGGCTTCTGTCCAACCCGATGGACGACGTTTCGTTTGTCAGAATCGTCAACTGCCCGGCGCGCGGCATCGGCGACGCGACTGTGGAAAAGCTGGCGGACTACGCTCTTCAGCAGGGAATCCCGCTCCTTCAGGCGGCGTGGGAAGTCGAACGCATCCCGACCATCAAAGGCAAATCCAAAGCGGCGATTCAGGACTTTATCCGAATCATGAACGCCATTTTCGAGCTGACCGGAACGAAACTTCAGCCGCTGGTCGAGCAGATTCTCGACCTGTCCGGATACCGCGCTCAGTACGCAGACTC
>JAFSMW010000182.1 GCA_017447745.1 Thermoguttaceae bacterium | reverse complement strand
GCCGGAAATGAAAGCTCTGTGCGAATCCGAAGACGTCGAAGCGGTTTGTTTGGGCCGCTTTGAACCGACCGGCAGACTGACGCTCAAGTACAACGACACCGTCGTCTGCGACCTGCCGATGGAGTTCATGCACGACGGCCGTCCGCCGGTAATCCGCGAAGCCGTCTACACGCCGGTTGAAGAGTCGGAAGAACTTTCCGGCGAGCCGAAATTCGACCTGCTCGAATCCCTCAAAGCGATTCTTTCCAGCTACAACGTCGCCTCAAAACAGTGGGTCGTTCGTCAGTACGACCACGAAGTTCAGGGCGGATCCGTTATCAAACCGCTGGTTGGCGTTAACGACGACGGACCTGGCGACGCTGCGGTTGTCAGACCGCGTCAGGAAACCATGCAGGGCGTTGTCATGTCCTGCGGCATGAACCCGTACTACGGCGACCTCGACCCGAAATGGATGGCGGCGTCTGCCATTGACGAAGCGATACGCAACGCGGTTGCCGTTGGCGCCGACCCGGATAAAATCGCCATTCTGGACAACTTCTGCTGGGGCAATACAGACCGACCGGAAACGCTCGGATCTCTGGTTCGCGCCGCGCTGGCTTGTCACGACATGGCGTTGGAACTCGGTACGCCGTTCGTCTCCGGGAAAGACTCGCTCAACAACGAGTTCCGCCCCGCCGGTCAGGAGCCGATTTCCATCCCGCCGTCTCTGCTCATTTCCGCCATGGGACAGGTGGAAGACGTCCGCAAGTGCGTTACAATGGACCTGAAAAAGCCGGGTAACGTCGTTATGCTGGCTGGCTGGACGAACAACGAGCTGGGCGGAAGCCATTACAATCTGGTTAACGGCTTAACCGGCGGTCGCGTCCCGAAGGTGGACGTCAACGAAGCGGGTCTGATTTTCCACTCGGTTCACGCCGCCATCGACGCCGGGCTGGTTCGTGCTTGTCACGACCTGTCCGAAGGCGGTCTGGCTGTCGCCGCTGCCGAAATGGCGTTTGCCGGCGGCTGGGGCGTTGACCTCGACATTGACGTCCTGGCTTGCGAAGCCAACATTCTGGACAACGCCGTTGCGAAACTGTTCAGCGAATCCAACACGCGATTCCTGCTGGAAGTTGCCCCGGAAAACGTTGCGAAAGTTCAGGCGATCTTCGGCGACATGCCCTGCGACCCAATTGGCGTTGTTTCGGAAGAGAAGTACATGACCGTTTCCGCCGGCGACATCCAACTGTTCAGCGAATCGATCGACGCGCTCAAAGACGCCTGGATTAAGCCGCTGGACTTCTAACGGTAAAATAGGTAAAACTAATTAAAACGCGGGAGTAAAGCGTTAGCTGAGCTCCCGCTTTAATTTATCTGTACATCATAAATCCGCATAAAGCTTCTAAAACACGTAAAATTTATGAACCAAGACCTTCAAAACGCCCAACCGGAATTATTTAACGATATTCGTAATATAATTGAGTCTGCAAGAGTTTCCGTTGCGGCAAAGTTCAATAATGAATTGGTTATGATGTATTGGGGAATTGGCAATCGGATTAATAATGAGTTTCTGAATAATCAACGTGCGAAATATGGTCAACAGGTTGTAGCGTCTTTATCAGAACAACTGCAATTAATTTATGGTAAACGAGAATTTAGTCTGCGTAATATTCGCAGAATGATGCAATTTGCCATGGAATTTCCCGATCGGGAAATTGTGTCGCACCTTGCGACACAATTGAGTTGGTCCCATTTTGTCGAAATATTGCCTTTAAAAGACAGCTTAAAACGAGAGTTCTATTTAACGATGGCAGCTAATGGACATTGGGGTCGAAATTTGCTTCGGCAACAAATCGATAGCATGCTATATGAACGAACAACTATTAGCAGTCAGCCGGCAGAAGTTATCCAACAAGAACTAAAAGAGTTACGTCAAGAGGATAAACTATCCGCCGACCTGGTTTTCAAAGATCCATATTTTCTTGATTTTACAGGTTTACATGGATGTTATAGCGAAAACGATTTAGAGGACATGCTAATATCTGGACTTGAACAGTTTTTACTAGAACTTGGAAATGGTTTTTCCTTTATTGAACGGCAAAAACGAATGGTAATAGATGGCGAAGATTTTTATTTGGATTTGTTATTTTATCACCGCAAGTTACACCGATTGATTGCAATTGATTTGAAAAAGGGACGTTTTAAAGCTGCATATAAAGGACAAATGGAATTATATCTCCGATGGCTGGATAAATACGAACGTCAAGAGGGCGAATTGTCCCCACTGGGATTATTACTTTGCTCGGAAGGAGGAAACGAACAAATCGAGTTGCTTCAGCTTGACGAAAGTGGAATTAAGGTTGCTCAATACTATACAGAGCTCCCTAATCGAGAACAATTAAAAGAATTATTACAAAAGCAACTAGAACAGGCAAAAAATCGAATAAAGGAACAATGAAAGTATTCCTCTTGTAGCAAAATAAATCTAACTTGTTTTACCTTCACATATCGTTTTTACGGAATAAGCGAAATATCGTCAATAATTTATTCTTTCCCATATCTAAATTTTAAGCCGCAAAGGACGCAAAGAACGCAAAGAAATCTTTAAAACTTTGCGAACTTCGCGTGAGTTTTTAACGTCGCTCCAATACCGTCTTTCTTTTCCCTACTGCCTATTGCCTACTGCCTTCCCCCCTCTTTCGCGCCATGCTCTTTTAGCCACTGTACAACCTGCGTTTTTCTGTTTTCAATTGCCATATCCAGAGCGGTCTTTCCTTCGTTGTCCTTCGCGTTGACGTCTGCGCCATGCTCAACGAGGAACTGAACCAGTTTCAGGTCGCCGTCGTCAGCAGAATAATGCAAAGCCGTTTTTCCTTCCTCGTTTTTTGCGTTGACGTCTGCGCCGTGCTCAACGAGCCATCGAACATGTTCCGAATCGTTAAATATCGCGGCGATATGTAACATTGTCTGTCCGTCAGCGGTTTTTACATTGACGTCCGCGCCGCGCTCAACGAGCCATTGAACCAGTTCTGCATCTGATTCAAAAGAGCATAAACCGTCAGATTGCAAGACAGTCTTTCCGTCATTGTCTTTTGCTTTGACGTCCAAACCCTGCATCACCAGCCATTGAACCAATGCCAATTTTTCGCTGCCTACAGCATAATACAAAACGGTTCGACCTCTTTCGTCCTTTGCGAAGACGTCCAACCCCTGTTTGACCAGCCATTCAACCAGGTTGAGATTCCCGCTTTGAGCGGCGTAATGCAAAATCGTTTTTCCATTTTCATCTTTTGCATTGACGTCTGCGCCCTGACTCAAGAGCCATTCAACCGCGTCCAGATGCCCGCGACAAGCAGCGTAAAGCAAGGGAGTCGTTCCCCATTTGTCTTTAGCGTTGACGTCCAGTCCCTGTTTGACCAGCCATTCAACCAATTTCAGATTCCCGCTATGGGAGGCAAAATGCAAGATGGCGTCTCCATCCTCGTCTTTTGCGTTGACGTCTGCGCCGTTCTCCACGAGCCATTGAACCAGTTCCAGGTTTCCGCTTCCAGCGGCGTAAAGCGCCGGCGTCATTCCTGTTTTGTCTTTAACATTGACGTCTGCGCCCAGCTTTACCAGCATTTGATTCTGTTCCAGGTTCTCGTTTAGGGCAGCATAATGCAAGGCTGTCATACCATCATTGTCTTTTGCGTTGACGTCCGCGCCATGTTTCGTCAGCAATGGAATTCTATCCAGCCTACCTCTTTGAGCGGCAAAATTCAAGGCAGTGCGTCCTTCGTTGTCCTTTGCGTTGACGTCTGCGCCGCGTTCCAGCAGGTACTGAACTATATCCAGAGGTCCGGACTCGACGGCGAATTTCAAGGGAGTATATTCTTCAATGCTCCAATAGCAACTCTTTTCGTTGACGTCCAAACCCTGTTCCACGAGCCATTGAACCAACTCCAAATTATAGCTGCTGATAGCTTTATATAGAATCGTTTCGCCGTACTGACCTTTTGCCTTGACGTCTGCGCCCT
>JAFSMW010000181.1 GCA_017447745.1 Thermoguttaceae bacterium | reverse complement strand
GGCGCCCATTCGCAGTAGATGTCGTCCTTATATTTAACGATGTTCTCGAGAATTTCCGTCGATGGCGTGCCCGGGTATCCGGACGCAACTTTAACGCCCGCTTCGTACGCGCCGCGAGCGATGGCTTCGTTACCGCTGTAAAGTTTTTTCATGATATGTGTGGGGAATGGCAATTGTGGGGCAGAGAACGTAAAACAGTAAATAGTATTGATTAACAAAAACTGCGACTCTGATCGTCTATACTGACTTAAATATTATTATACCCCCTTTTTGCCTGACGTCAAGACGCCCGGGGAGAAAAATAGAGAGTAGAGACGTGCCGAAGGTCAGGGGAGTGCGACGCCCCTAGACGCCGCCTTGTCCAATGACCCGTACAGGAACAAGTAATTGTCGCTTTGCGGCGGAAGCCTCCAAAAATCTTTTTCGCAGCGAGAAACCACTGCCCCGCGGGTTCGCGGACATCTTGTCCGCCGCAGAAAAAAAGCAGGGATGATTGGGAGACGGTCAAAGCAGTGATAAGGGAAATCTCTCTAAATGATATGAAGCGCAGCAAGAATCACAATTATTAAGAAAAGCAAAAATCCTGCTAAGATAAATACAAATAAACAACCGCCGGCGGTACCCTTGATTTGTTGATTAAATGATTCCAAACGCGCTTGATGCTGTTTCAGTTCTTCTTCGTCCTTAAATAAGTATTCCCAAAAGTATTTTTTCATATCTTTACCTCCTATTTATATAAACGAAAATAATCCAAAAAGGTAACAGAGTTTTTTTGTGTTCTTTGTGATAAATATTTCTTCAGCGGACTTCGTCCGCGACCCGGAAAGGTTACTGGCTGCGAATGACGTTGTCTGTGGGGCGTTGGACAAGGCGGCGATTGAGAATCTAAAGTTTAACAGTAAACAACGAGACAAATAAAAGAATTCCAAAAATCAACATTGCAATGCCAAATAATAAACCAAAGCAACCTACAGTAAGGTCTTCGGCATCACGGGCAGTGAATTCCCTCTGTGGTTTCTTCGGTTCTTCTTCGACCTCTTCGATTTTAAACTCGTATTCCCAATGGTGTTTTATCATTTTTTTACCTCCTAATTTATATTAACGAAAAAGGTTCAAAAAGGTAACAGAGTTTATCGGAATTTTGGGAAAAGAATCGCAAAATATTTCTTTGCGCCCCTTGCGTTCTTTGCGGCTAAATATCTTTGGCGGCAGAGGACTGCCGCGATCCGGGCTGAACAGAGGTTATCATCGGGTCCCATTTCCATTGGCAGGCGAGGACGCCTGCGGTCGACGAGGACGTCGACCCTCCGTAGAATTTTGAGCGGCGCTTGCGAAACTCCTCACTCCTCACTCCTAATTCCTAACTCCTCTAACCGCCCTAGTCAAAGAAATTTTTTTTGCTATAATATTATTAATCCATAAAAATGAATTCGCGATTCGGCAGACTATTTCAGTCTGCGAATCTTAACCAATTTATCTGAACAATAACCATGGTAGAAACACGAGTATGCCCATGCAAAGCGATGGGAGAGTCCCGTCGCGAGTTCTGCGCCGCCATAGCCGCGCTCGGTCTTGGCGCCGCAGCCGTTGTTCCCGGAGCTGTTGCCGCCTTCTCCGGCGGTTTCGATCCGATTATGAGAGGTTCCGCTGCCGGCGAAACTCCAGAGTTCAATCTCGGCGCGCTGTCCTCACTCCCGGAAGACGGAACGCCCGTTAAAAAGGCTATTATCGCCGACAAACAGGACGGCTGGACGAAATATTCCAACGTCCCGGTCGGGGCGGTCTGGCTTCGCCGCGAGGGCGACAAAGTCAGCGCGTTTAACGTTCTGTGTCCGCACAACGGTTGCTTTATCGCGTTCGATCCAGAAGGAAAGCAGTTCAAGTGCCCGTGTCACAACGCTTTCTTCCAGCTTGACGGCAAACAGAACGGGTCGTCCATCAGCCCCCGCGACATGGACTCCCTCGACGTTGAAGTTCGCGACGGAAACGTGTTCGTCAAATTCCAGAACTTCAAGTTTGGCTGCGAGGAGAAGATAGCTCAAGCGTGAGTGCATAGTGCGTAGTGCATAGTGCATAGGAAAATTTCTAAACTAAGCACTAAGCACTAGGCACTAAGCACTAGACACTAAAAATATTCCCTACTCCCTTTACCCCCCATTGCTGACATGGAAGAACTCAAAACTATCAATACAGACGATAAAAGCAAAGAGCCGTGCGCTTTTTGCAAAAAGATTATGCCGTTTTGGAACTGGCTGGAATCCCGATTCGGTCTTCTGACCTGTATGGACAACTACTGCAAGCAGACGTATAGCAAAGGATGGTCGTGCTTGCGCGTGTTGTCGTCGACAATCGCATTTGCTGTTTTCGTTCAGGTCATGACCGGTTTTGTTATGTGGCTGAGCTATTCCGCCAACGCCGGATCCGCCTGGGAAAGCGTGTTCAACATTCAAAACAACGTTACGCTGGGCTGGCTGCTGCGCGGAATTCACCACTTCAGCGCTCAGGTTCTCGTAGCGGCGTGTTTGATTTACATCATCAAGATGATTCTCGTCGGGGCGTACAAGATTCCGCGCGAGGTCATTTTCTGGCTGGCGATTTTTATGTTCTTTTTCGCTCTGGGCGCCTGTCTGACCGGCGACTTGCTGCGCTGGGATCAGAACTCGCTGGCGGCGACTCAGGTCAGAACGAAATATCTGCTTCTTCTCCCGTTTATCGGAGAACCGCTTTACAAGCTGGCGCTGGGCGGCGAGGCGTTTTCGACCATGACGCTGACCCGATTTTTGGCGCTGCACATCGGCGTTTTCGGCGGCGAATTTATTGTCCTGCTGTTCCTTCACGGCTGGGTTTGGTATCGTTCCGCTGACCAAGGCAAGTTGGACGACGTCCCGGTTTGTCCGTGTGAGGCTTGCAAGCCGGACGCTCCGAAAGTCAAATTCTGGCCGGGACAGTGCCTTCGCAACGCGATCGGCTGGACGATTTTCATGGCGATCGTTCTGGGTTTGGTCTTCCATTTCGGACAGGTCAAGCCGGGCGTTCCTGCTGAACCGGGCTTGCAGTACGGCGCGGAACTCGGTTCGCCGGCTTCCACCAACCCGATGGACGCCTTCGAAGCCGCTCGACCGGAATGGTCGTTTAGAGGTCTGTACGAATACACGCTGCGTCTGCAGGGCGTTCCGGAATTCGTTCTGATTTACTGCATTACCGGCGGGATCGCGTTCCTGTTCTTTATCATGCCGTTTACCGGACGCGTTAAGATTCTGCACGCTTTTAACGTCTGCCTGACGCTTGGACTTTTGTGCGTCGCCGTTTGGCTGACGTACAGTTCCTACGCCCGCGACGCCAAAGACGAGTCCTATTTAGCCGCCTGGAAGCAGGACGAAACGGAATCGCTTCGCGTTGCTACGCTGATTAAAGAGAAGGGTGGAATTCACCCCAACGGCGCGCTGTTCATGGTGAAAAACGACTGGGTTCTGCAAGGTCCTAAAATCTACTCCGCCCAGTGCGCTTCCTGTCACAACATGACGGACGCCCAAGGCAAAGGCGTTGTCTGCCAGACGCCGTCCGCGCCGAACCTGTACAAGTACGGAACGCGCGACTGGATCGCCGGCTGGCTGGACGCGAAAACGATCAAGTCAGACGCCTATTTCGGCAAGACGAAGTTCGCCAACGGAACGATGGTTAAAGAGATCGTCAAAATGGAAAACGACATCAACGATCTGCTCAAAAGCGACGACGAAGTCGATAAAGAAGACGGTCAGGACATGGTCAAGGCGAAGAACCTGATTATCGACGTCTTGACGGCGGAAGCGAACCTGACGGCTCCGCGCAAGGTTGTCGACGGCGTTCCGGAAGGAGTTCCAGAGGGCTTTAAAGACGCGTTCGATACGCTTTCCTGCGCCAACTGCCATCAGTTCTACGGCATGTTCAAGCCGAAGACTCAAGCGGTTGACCTGACCGGTTACGCCTCGTTCGCCTGGACGAAAGACCTGACCGCCAATGTCGGCGACGCCAAATTCTACGGCTCGGAAAACGACCGCATGCCCTGCTACGGACCGGAAGGCGTCCTGACCGCAAAGGAAATCGAGATGGTTTCCAAGTGGCTCAAAGCGGAAGCGGAGAAGAAATAATTTGGAGTGCGACGCCTTGGCGTCGCACTCATTACCAATACCGCCTTAAATCTCGATAAACAATATTCGTGCCAATAACGCTGGGAAATTAAAACGATTGAAGATACGCTTTCGTCGTTTAGTTCCAACGTTGCTGGCACGAAAGACTTTATGCTCACTTCTCAACATTTTCTTTTAAAAGCGACGGCAAGCCGTCGCACTCCAAAACACTCCAAATTGCTCTTCACAAAATATCTAAAAAACGCTAATATTCTATAAACTCAAATAATTGAGAAAATATAACAGTTATTATTTCCGGAGGACAGTATGCCCAAATACGCTCTATTTACTACTATATTACTACTGACGACTTGCGCCGTTTCGATGGCGGAGGAAGACAAAGGGAGTTTTATTTGTTTGTCGTCACTTTGTCAAAGCGACGAACAAGAAGCGACCATCGCCGACGATTCGATTTTTCAGACGGATTTTCGCGGGCAAAACGCGTACGGATACCCGCCCGAGGAATACTATCAGTTTTTGAACGGTCAGCAGCCGAATCGTTCTCGCGTCATTCCAGCCACGGAGGGCTATGACGTCCGGTACAGTTCCAACTATTGTCGACCGTACTGGGGCGAGGTTTTCAAAGACCTCGTTCCGGTTCGCAGCTGCGATATGCGGTACAGCAGTCCGGACGAATGGACGTTTCAGCTTCTGCCGAGCAATATCATCTATAAATCGTACATGGCTTGCGGGCGAGAGCCGCGGCTGGGGATTCATTTTGTCGATTCCATGCAGCCGGACGACATGAGCTATTGGGACTGCTCCATCGGGGCGCGGGTGAGTTTGCTTCGATTTGGCTCTCAAGATCCGCTCTATCCGGAAGGCATAGAGTTGGAAATGGACGCCTGCGCGTTTCCCCGCCTGGGACTTAACCGCGCGCGGGACCTGTTTTCCTGCGATTACCGATTCGCGTTCCCACTGGTATATCGAAGCGGTCGCTGGGAGTACATGTTCGGATACTACCATATCAGCTCGCATCTGGGCGACGAGTACATGGTGAATCAGCATTCCTTTCACCGCTACAATTATTCCCGCGACTGCCTCATGGCGGGCGTTGGATTCCGACCGAATCCCGCATGGCGATTCTACTTCCACATGGAATACGCCGTTAGCCGCGACATCTCCGAACCGTGGCAATTCATGTTTGGGGTGGAGTACAGCCCTATGTACACCGGACCTCAAGGCGCGCCGTTCTTTGCTGCGTGCGGACGCTTGAGAGAAGAGATTGACTTCAGCGGCTCGTTTACTCTGGAAGCGGGCTGGCAGTGGCGAAACGACAACAGTCATATTTTCCGAATGGGGCTGTTCTATCTCAACGGATACAGCGACCATTACCAATTCTACAACATCTACGAAAAACAGATCGGGTTTGGAATCTGGTACGACTTCTGATGTTAGGAGTGAGGGCGGCGAGGCGCCGCTCCCAGTCCGCCCCGACAAGGTCGGTTCCTGAATGGACATGGGTAGCTCCAAAACAGGCATGTTCGGAAACAAGACCTTGTCCTTCTGCCCGTGCGGCTTCGCACCCGCGCGAGACGTATTATATCCGCTCCCGTTGGTCGCTTTGTGTAAGCGCTAATTCTTTCCAGCTCCTCACTCTTGGACGCTTAAATTCTGGGTTGTAAAAATAGGTAAGATGAATGTAGAACCGCGTCTCGAAGAGACGCCATTTCTATAACCGTCGACTTTAGTCTACTGGTGGCGCAGCGCTCCACACTCTCTCCTAATCGAACCCGCCCCTTTTCTTATCCTCCCTCACGCAGGCGTGAGGGAGGGTAAGAAAAGGGATTTGTCGACTTTTTTTGTTAATCTTTAAGTCCGTGGGTTAAAACCCACGGCTAGAAATATTTAACCGCTACGCGGTTCTATGCGGGCGACACGCCCGCGAACCGGACTCAACCATGTGCAACTGCAAGAAAATTTGCGTGCACCCGGTTCATCCGACAATTTGACGCATGAGAAGCCGCTAGTTATTAGCTTGTGCATTTGAACCTTTTAAGTCAGAGGCTAACAACAAAATAGGCGCTAGAGGCTAGAAGCTGTTTCACAACAATAGGCGCCAACTTACCGGAAGAGCCAAAAATATTCGTCTGTAATTACCCTGTTATTACAATATGACGATTCTTCATATTAATATTTCCGTTTTTCTGAATTTTTCTCTAAATGATATTAAATAATGGGGTATAATATATTAAGGACTAAAAATATCATTTCAATAGAACCGTCAAACTTCAATCCAATCTGTAGCCATGCCGTTACTTCCACTGACTTCGTTTGAAAAATATATGATTATGGACGATCATCCCGGATACGAAATGGTCGTTTTGATGGAATGGGCGTTTCGGGGAAAGATCAACAAGGATCTGCTTGTAGAAGCGTACAAGCGCGTTGCAAAATACGAACCGCTTTTCAGAGCCGTTCTGACCAAAGAGAAAAGCAGGCTGTTCTGGAACGTCGACGACCAGTATCTTGTTCCCTTGGTCTTTGAAACGACTGAAGACTCCATCGAGCAAAGCGACGGAACGCGATACATGGTTTCCCTCCCCCCGGAAGAGCGCTGCGGTCAGATTGTCGTTCGACAATATCGTGACGGCGTTGCGTTCGAGGTCTATGTTCATCACGCCATCGGAGACGGTTTGGGCGTCAACCAGTTTTTTGCCGACTGGATGAAAGAATACGATCTGCTTCTCCACGGTCAAACGGATACGTCAACGATGAATTTTCATCCTGACCCGGAATTATTTAATCGGCGAGAGGAAACGCATTTCGTCCCGAAAGAAAAAGTCAAGCTGTCAACGATTCTGTATGACATCTATAACGGCGTGGCGCAGTTCTTCTTCCGCCGCGTTTTGCCATGGATCAAGGAAGAGAATTCTGCCAATTCCGCCCCTGCGGAAGTCAATCCAATGTATTGGCGACGTTTCGGAGAAGATTTCTTCCTGAAATACAAGGCGAAAGCAAAGTCATTGGGAGCCAGCGTCAATACGCTCATGATTCGCGACATGTATATCGCGCTGCGAAAATGGAACGAAAAACACCCCTTTGACGACAAACCCGTCGAACGGCAAAAACGCTGGTTCCGAATGCTGGTTCCGATGAATATTCGCACCGATTTTCATAGAACCGTGCCTTGCGCAAATATTCTGGGATACATTTTCCTGGACAGACGTCCGGTTGACTGCGATCGTTCAGAAAGATTCCTTCAGCCAATTCAGGACGAAATGGTCAAATGCAAAAATCTGCATTCCGGTGCGATCTTTGTCAGCGCGATTCAATTTTTGGAAAAGATTCCGGGAGTAATGTCCCTTCTGACGTCGGACAAACAATGTCACTGTTCTGTAATCCTCTCCAGCGTCGGCAACGTCTGCAAAAGCTGTCAGCAGGAAGATTACCGCACAAACGACGACATCCGCATAGAGCACGACGAGTATCCGCTTCATCTGTTTAGAATGCTCGGCGCGCCGCCGACTCGCCCGCACACGCCTATTTCTATCGGCATCATGCAGCGGAAAAATGAGGCGTTTATTTCCTGTCGTTACGACCTCAACGTCATGACGGAAGAAACCATGCTGGAATTCTACAACATGTTTGTAGACGAAATGATGAAAAGCATTGAATAAGAAATGATTGAAAGGCGGTAATGACAATTAAAAAACAACCTTCCTCTAGAACCGCGTAGCGGTTCAATATCAATAGCCGTGGAGTTTAACCCACGGTGCGAAGCGAACGGAATTACGCATTCGCCGTAAGGCGAACATAACAGGCAGCAGGGCGCAAGCTCCACATAAGCTATTGCCTACTGCCAATATCAATCCGCTTTCATCAGAAATTCCAGCGGTTCATCGCTCGTTGGATCGGCAACGCGAATGACCAGTTTTCCGCTGATTAAATCATCGAATATGTCGCCCATAACATGCTTTCTCCAGCCCTGCTCCAACATCGGCAGAGAAATATTCAGTTCCGGATGAATGCGCCATGACGCCCATTTACGCACGTCGGACGTGGAGGCGACCAGATTGATCGCCAGTTCGTTTTGTTTGCATATCGTTCCCAAAGCAGAATACAGCAGCTGTCCTAAAACTGTCATCTTGCTCGACGGGTCATGATCCATCCGGGCAGGCAATTCTTTTTTGGGCAACCGCATCGCGTTACGAATCGTCTCGGAAATCGGTTCCAGAATTCCAGCGTAAATAGACTGCGCAAAATCGCGAACTTCTTTGATTCGATAGATGTCAGACGTTTGACGCCGCGCCAGTTCAATAATCAGATCGTCTCGCAAAATGCGTTTGACCGGGCAGTCTGCAAGCTGCGCCCGACGTTCGCGCCAAAAGTACAGTTCTCTGACAATTGCCAGCCCTCGCTGATCCAAAGTTGAATTCTGAACCAGTCGCTGCCATCGGTCTGGTCCGAACTGCCACAACAGATTCTCTCGCCAATCGTTCATTTCTTCTTCAAACCACGACCAGCGACCCAGTTTTTCTATCCGTCCGCCGATATAGGATCGTAAAGAATGAAGATAGCGAACGTCGTCCAGACCGTATTCCAGCTGAGCGCGCGTCAACGGACGGCGAGACCAGTCCGTTCTCGTTTCCGTATTGGGCAGGTCAACGCTGAGAATTTTACCAATCAAATTGGCGCACCCGGCGGGATAGTCACAGCCGATAAACCCCGCCGCCAACTGCGTGTCAAAAATCCTTTTAGGTAAAGTCCCTGTTTCTCGAAGACAAAATTCCAAATCTACTCTGCCGGCGTGAACGATGGTTTCGTGATCGCCTTCTGCCAGCAGATTCCAAAATGACTGTAGATTGGATATCGCCAACGGGTCAAGAACGGCAAACCCGGAATCGTACGCCAGCTGAACCAGACATAACTGCGGCTGAAAATGCCGTTCTGAAATAAATTCTGTATCCAGAGCAATCCAGCGGCATTCTTCCAGATCAGAAAGAAGCCGGAAATAATCCGCTTGATTGTCAACGTAATTAAACATACAGGATTACAGATTGAATCTGACGTCCAGCAAAACGCCAGACGTCAGACGTTATCGACTACAGGAAGATGTACGTCATGGCAAGGAAAATCGGAACGAGGATGCAGACGCTGTACGCCATGTACCCAAAGAAGCTGGGCATCTTGACGCCGGACTGTTCCGCGATCGCCTTGACCATAAAGTTCGGACCGTTGCCGATATAGGTCATAGCTCCCATGAACACGGCGCCCAAAGAGACTGCCGCCAACAACGACGCGATAATGCCTACTCCGCCGCCAGCTTCAGTTCCTTTAACGATTGTTGTATTAAGAGCGTCGAGTTCCTTTTCCAGCTTCGCTTTGTCGTCTCCGCTTGCCGCGGCAATTTTGCCTGGCAGAGCGTGAGCTTCTTCTTTGCAGACCGCCTTGCCGGTGTTATAGAACACAACGTAGGTCGGGGCGTTATCCAAAACCGAGGACAACGAACCGGTCGCCCAGTAGAACTTGTGCGTGTCAGTTGCGGAAAATCCCATTTCTCCACCCTTGACGTTGAGGATTTGAAGCGGAACCTGCATGCAGATAAAGATTCCAAAGAACAACGCGGCAACTTCCAGAATCGCTCCGTAGTTGAACTCGTTTTCTATACGAACCTGCTTGCTTCCCAGCATCAGCGATAGAGCCACCAACGCCAGCTGGCATACTTCTCTCATGTATGCCGGCGGAACAAAGTTGGTTCCCGGAACCGCCTTGGATGGGTCTAACAGAGCAACGCAAAGGACGATGCCCAGCAACAGCAATCCGTTGGGCCAAAGTCCGGAAATTTTCAGCGGAACGACGTCCACTTTATCCATGACAATATCAAGACCGGTTTCCTTCGGGTAGGCAATAAAGCTGTCCCAGAGGAAGTAAATAGCCAACAGCAGTCCGTTGACGAACAGCCATTCTTTCCACAGACCAAACGTCCACATAAACGGAACGCCGCGGAGGTATCCGAGGAACAGAGGCGGGTCGCCGATCGGAAGAAGGCAGCCACCGCAGTTGCAAACGCAGAAGATAAAGAATATAACTGTATGAGCGACGTGCTTTCTCTGTTTGTTGGTATTGAGCAAAAGACGAATTAGCAGCATAGCCGCGCCCGTCGTTCCGATGAAGCTTGCCAGAACCGCGCCGATTCCCATAATTGTAGTATTGACGATAGGGGTCGCTTTGAGGTCGCCGGAAATGCGAATTCCACCAGCAATGGTAAACAGAGCAAACAGAAGAACGATAAACGGAATGAAGTCGTTAAAGAACGCGTTGCAGAAGATCGCCCACGCGATTTTCCACTGGAATCCGCCCGTCGGTTCGTATTCGCCATGGAAGAACGACCACTCGCATTCAACCGGGAAGTCGCACATAAAGGCATAATAAAGCAACGTTAAAAATCCGAGAACTGCCGCAACTTCAAAACGGTGAAGGTTGCTTTCCCACCAGTGTTCAGTAAACGGAACGAGCGGGAAAATAGCAATCGCCAGCAACAGAGCCGCGAACGGGATAATCATCCAGTACGGAGGCATGATCGAACCGGCTTCTTTCTCAGCAGCCTTTTCTTCGGTAACTGGAGCTACAGCATCAGTCTGTTGTTCGGCGGCTGGAGTTTCGGCATTTGCCTGTTCTTCAGCAGCGGGAACCGGGGTAGCCGTTGCAAACGGTTCCTGGTCGTCGTCGCCTACGACTTTGTCAGCAGGCGCGGCTTCGTCAGCGACGGTTTCTGTCGCCGCCGGCTGAGCTTCCGGTTCTTCGTGATGTTTCGGGAAGAATGCGCCCTTGTAAACGGTCAGCAGCGCAAGATATAAAACAATTACGCCGAAAATCGCAAAAATGACGGGCTTGTCATTTCGTTCTTTTTCGGGGGCAATTTCATGACTCATGAAATCAGTCCTTTCTCAAAATGGGGTTGCTGGAAATAAAAAGGGAAAGAAATAAGAGCGCTTGGTCAAAAACGTTTTGTCGACTATAAACTCTTATTATCAATTGTTTAAAAATATATAAAATTCTTGAGAAAATTCAAGGGGGAGGGAAGAGAATGTATGGAGTGCGACGGCTTGCCGTCGCTTTCATAACCAGACCTGCTATGAAATTCGAAATAATAAATTCGTGCCAATAACGTAAGTCTAAATATTATTCTAACGTTACTGGCACGAAATACGTTTTCAGATGTTCTCAACGCTTTTCTTGGAAAAGCGACGGCAAGCCGTCGCACTCCAAATTACCGTTTTCTCCAGTACAGCAACCCCGCTACGCCAAGAACTAACAGCGCCCAAGTCGACGGTTCCGGAACGGCGTTGGCGTCAACAGACGCCATAACCACGTTGCCGGCAACGGACAGATTCCAGTAATAATCGCTTGCCGGCGACAGAAGCGAATTCCAGAACGAATCGTCGGCGTAGGAGCCGGCGAAATCGCCTGACGTCTGCGTCAAAATCGCAAGCTCCGTTCCCGGCTGGAATGCCGTGGAAGCAATGTCAATAATCGCGCCGTCTGCAACGGTAAACATCGTTGCGTTGAGAAGGTCGATTCCAGTTGCGTCCTGTTCAATAAGCAGCGTTGAGCCGTCGTCAAAAGTAACTCCGCCTGTAACGTTGAGCGTTCCAACCGAGTTGCCCGGCGAAAGCAGCGCGCCTTCGCAAATAATCAAGTTACCCGTATAATCGCCGTTGAACATCAAATCGCCGGCTTCTACATCAAATTCAGATGCGGTTATTGGGTTGGCTTCCGTACCATTGAGGAATAAAACGCCTTCGCCAGTCTTGAGCAGATTTCCAACTCCAGTAACGGTATTGGCAAAGCGTTTTTCTGCGCCGTCCGCAACAGAGAATTCCAGCGTTGCGCCTTCGTCGATTGCAGCAGCGGCAGTTCCGAGCGCGCCGTCGCCGGTCAGACGCAAAACGCCTTCGCGAATTCCAACGTTTCCATTGAACGTATTGGCAGCGGTGAATTCAAGCGTTCCTTTTCCTTCTTTATAGAAAGTACGGTTGCTTTCTCTGTTCGGATTGGTTACCAAGCCGGAAATAATCAGGTCGGACAGAGTGTCAACTTCGTCGGCGGATTCGCTGGTAACGTCGTCGACAATAATTCTTGTCGTATCGCCAAATGAATACGTCGCGTCTGGCTTGCTCGGGTCGGATGTGAACTTAACCGGCTGAGCGGCGGAAGCGCCTTCAATACGAGAAACGGAAACCGACGTCGAAAGTTTATACGCTTTCCATTCAGCGTTTCCGTCAGACGCATAAAGTTCTGCGCCGTCGGTGAACACAGTATTGTTCAAGTTGTTGTAAACAGCGCCGGAGTTGCTGATCTTGCCGCCGTTGACAATAAACTGAATCAGAGAGCTTGTGCTGGCGTTGGAAACAACGTCCTGAGCCGCAAAGACAACTTCAGCGTCTTTGTTGACCGTAACGGTTTTAGCCACGTAATCGCCAAAAACAGTTGTATCTCTGTAGACCCAGCCGGTCTTGGCAATCAGCTTGCCTTCGTCAACGACGATGTTGCCGGTGTAGGTATTTTTATTGTTGGTAAGTTCCATTGTTCCTTCGCCTGTTTTAGTAAAGGAGCAAGGTAATTTGTAATTTACACAGTCTTTCAGAATCGCGGATACTGTCAGCGTTGAATCTTTAGCAACGTCAAACGTGGTACCAGTAGCAACGCCACTGCGATAACCCAGCATGGAAATGCCCTTTCCATTTTCTGTCGACTGAATTGTCGCGTTTCCGCTTGTAACTTTGATGTCGCCATTGAAAATTGTATACCAGCCGTTAGCCGAGGTGGAGCTGTTCATGTGCCCGCCGCGATCTTCAAAAATGCCGCCGTTTTTCAATTCGATGTCGCCGTAGGTTGTCAATTGATTGCTTGAAGTCGCAATCGTACCGCCGTCTGCAACGATCGTAAAGTTCGGGTGAGCGTCCGCGCCGCCGAAGACGTCAATGCCAGCGGCAGAAGATTCCGTCGTCAGCGTCGCGCCGGAATGAACCGTAATCTTTCGACCTTCAACGGAGGGGTCGCCCAAGACGGTTGCTGTTTTGGAGACGCCAGCGCCGCCGGCGTTGTAAGCCATGACGACGGTTCCTTCCATAATGTCCATGTCGCCGGTAAACGTATTGGGGACGTTTAACGTGAGCGTTCCCGTCCCGCTTTTAACGACGTCGCCCTCGCCGGAAATATTCAACGAGAACGTTCTGTCGTTATTGTTATTGATTTCAAATGTCCCGGCGGTGGCAACTTTTGAGGCAGTTCCGAGCGTACCGTTGTCCGTCAAGACCAGCGTTCCTTCTCCGATAGCGGTTCCTCCCTGATAATCGTTTTCTCTGTCGATTACCAGAGTTCCAGCGCCTTCTTTGGTCAGCCCCATCGTTCCTGTTACAAGACCTTGCTGAGTGAGCGTGTAGCCTTCGCCGATATTGAACGTACCGTCCATGTTATTCATCGTAATCCAGCCGGTATTGGTCGCCTCGGTTGCCGATGGGGATGTTGTTTCGTCAAACTGAACGCCCAAATACTCGTTGGCAACGTTGCCGATAACGACATCGTCCGTCGAGGTCGCGGAAGTAACTTTGTAATAATCAGATACTATTTTTCCGTACAGATACAAGCCGGACGTTGAGCTTCTCAGCTGCCAGCCGTAATCGGAACTGACGCCGTGAAGAGAATCCGTCAGGTCGCCGACGAAAGAAGAGCCGGAGCTTGAAATGAGCGCGTAGCCATTGCCCGCGTTATTGAACCAGGTTTCTTCAGCGCCGTCGACAAAATTGACGTTGAACGCACCTCCAGAAATAGTCAGCGTTCCGGAGCCTATATTAATATTGTCAAACTGAGAGCTGCCAGCGTTGACAAAGTCGAAATTAATCTGACCGCCGGAGATGGTAAATGCGCCGTTGGTTGTTAAATGTTGAGCCGCCGAGGCGTTTTCGCCCAGCGTCAGAACGCCGTCTTCGATTGTAACAGCGCCGGTTCCGAGAGCAGAATCGTTGGCAGCGATAATTTCGCCCGCCTGAAGCGTCGTTCCACCGCCGTACGTGTTAGCGGCAGTTAGTTTCATCGTACCGTCGCCGGTTTTCGTGAATCTTCCAGTTCGGCTTCCGTCATTGGGAACGCTTGCCAAAACCGTACTAATAATAAGGTCAGCGTCAGCAGACTTGGTAATATCTGCAACGTTGAACGTGTTGCCGTATGGGCAGATCGTTGCGTTGGTTCGCGCGTCTCCGGTTGCAGCGTCGGAAACTTCAAAGACAACAGGATTTTCGGCGGCAGAACCATCGCCCGAGAAATCAATGGTTGTCGTTCCTGTCAGCATGAACGCTTTCCATTCGGCGTTTCCGTTAGCAGCAACAATTTTCGCGCCGTTTCTGAACGTTGCATTCCGCATGTTATTGAATACTGCCGCATCGTTTGTAACAATTGCGTTATCAATATCGTATGAATTATTATGCACTTGATCGGCATTTCCCCATACGTCTTGAACGTGGAACGTCATCGACCCGCCATAGACGCGGACTGTACCAGAGTAGTTTCTGTTGCCGGCAGAAACAAGCAGCATATCGCCGGAACCGGTTTTAATCAGGTCGCCAGCCCCGGTAATTGCACCGTAGAAAATAATGTTATTGTCGGTCGGAAGTTCCAACGCGGTTCCGTCAGCAATCGAGACGTTTCTGAACGACATCTGGTTGGTCGAATTGACCGTAATCTTGCCGGTACCCGTCAAATTGAGAATCGCGCTGCTGAAGTCAACGCGGTTTGTATCGATAACGGCGTCCCCGGAGGCGTTGAGTTCCAGCGCGCCGCCGCCCATAATCAGCGTATGATTCACTGCGTTGAGCTGAGCCGGCGTTGCCGTCAGCGTTGAAACAGTCGTTGTACCGCCAACGTAGATTCCCAACGGGGTCTGACCCGCATCGGAAAGATTGGCAGACGACGCGCGAAGCCACGTCGTTTTGGCTGAGTCGCTTGACGCCATGTTGTCGATAACGTAACCGTGACCAGAAGCCAGCTGACCTTGATAATAGGCTCTTTCGCCCGTTTGAAGTTCGCGGTTAAAGACCATCGTACCGGTGTCGCCTGTAACAACGGCTACGCCTGTAACCGTGTCCGGCATGACAGCGCCACTGACGCGGTCAACCCGGTCGCCCGACTTCCAGTAGTTGGTCAAACCGCTGTAGGTATGAGAGGCGATATTGATAATATCCGATTGTTCCAGAGCTTCGTTATAAATTGACGCGTTGTCAATAGACCCGTAAAGCGTTTCGGCGTTATTATTAATAGTATTTCCAACGAAAAAAGATCGATTCTCCTCGTTTCTATCGCCGCCCGCATTCCTTGAGCCAATTAGCTGTCCATTGAGGTAAAGGGATTGCGTCCTGCCAGCCCCAGTTGCGACGACGTGATTTTCAACTCCTGAAATCACCTCTGAATAACCTGTAACAGAGAGGTCGTCCCCCCACCAATAATTATTTATTCCATTCTTATCTGTACGGAACGAGTTTGTTTTACGAGTTGAGCCGCGGACGCCCCACGACATAATGCCGACCGCGCCGCTTCTGGTCGTTGTCAAAAAAGCCGAAAGCGTATAATTGGACGTCCCGGTAGGAAGCCCAGCGTTCAAACCGTTGTTTGTTCCCGTACCCTGAGCGTACCCGCCGTTGGCAGTCAGTTTGCCGTCTACAATAGACGAGTTCACCAGATTGAGCTGCTCTGAATGAACGGAGTCTGTAACGGATGTTGCGGAACTGTCTTCGTCAAAATTCCAGAAGAAAAGCATGTCCGCCTGAACGCTTGACGCGGACAAGACAAAAGCGCAAGCCAAAGCGCTCAATGTAACAAAAACGCGGCGAATGGAAAATACTCTAAACTGTGTAACGTTCATATTAATACTCCTGACCAGGGATGAACTGGAACGATTATGAATGTTCTGTCAGACTGCAAAAACAGTCTGTGTATATTATCACTCTTGATATATTATAACACGAATTCCATTTTTATTGAACATTTTTTTAAAAAATTTTTTAAAATTTGTACAGCATTTGCTGGGAAAATTCTGGGAAAGGCTGGGAGACTTTTGGAAACTGCTGGGAAAAATTCCCAGAAAACTCCTAGCAAATTCCCAGCAAATTCCTTGTCCGCCGTCTTGACAGGAGATATCCCGGCGGGTAAAATAATAGTAATTTACTCCTAATTTCCCCCACTTCCGATGAATAAAAAACAAATATTTCTGCTGATAAAAATACTGGTATTTGTCGTGATTATAGTGATTTTCGGTCGCGTTCTGTACAAGGCGTGGCTGGATTACCAGAAGATGGAAGTCAAGCCGACGATTGACTGGCTGACGCTGTGCGCGTCGGCGGGCGTGTATTTTATCGCCCTGCTCTTTCCCGGCGTGTTTTGGCATTTGCTGCTCAAGCGGTTTAACGAAGGGAGCGTAGACGAAACCCCAGGACTGTGGGAATCCATTTGCGCTCACGTCTGCGGGCAGATTGGCAAGTACGTGCCGGGCAAGTTTATGGTCGTCGTGATTCGGACTGCGTTGATTAAATCGAGCCGAACCAGCGCCGCCGTCGCCGCTGCCGCCGCGTTTCTGGAAACCCTTACCATGATGGCAGTTGGGGCGTTTGTCGCCTGTCTTTTTTTGACGTATTATTCCATTCAAACTCAAAACTGGACGTACCTGGCGGCGTCCATAGCGATGGTTGTCTGCGCCGGCGCGCCAACGATACCCGCCGTGTTCGTCTGGATTGTCCGCAAGATCGGGAAGAATAAAGTCGCGTCCGAGCTGCTCAATATAGACAAGCTGTCGTTCGGGACGCTGGCGCGCGGCTGGATTTTAGAACTGTGCTGCTGGGCGGGGTTCGCCTTTAGCTACTGGCTGACGCTCAAAGCCGTCGGCGTGGAAAACCTGAACCTGGCAGCCGATTTCCCGCAGGCGGTCGGCGTAACCGCGTTTGCTGTGTCGTCCGGATTTTTAGTTCTCTTCACGCCCGGCGGATTAGGAGTCCGCGACCTCGCCTTTATCGGCTTGATGACCCCCTGGATGGAAGCCAAAATGCCGGGTTCCGGTCTGGCAATGGCGACAATCGCGTCCGTCGTCGTCCGCCTTGTCTGGCTGACAACCGAGTTCCTCGCCGCGTGTGTTTTGATTACACTCCGCGGAGGACTGAGGAGGGGGGATAATTAGCAATTGTCAATTAGCAATTAGCAATTATTGAGGCGCTTGCGTACTACTGCCTACTGCCTATTGCCTACTGCCTTAAAATCAACGTTTTAACGACGAGATTAATCGCTTCTGGAAAAGCTCCGTCGAGAAGTATTGCGCTCGAGTTTGAGCCAGCGCGGCAAAGTCCAAGCGAAGGGCGTTGTCTTTGGAAAAGCCGAGGATGGCGCTTAACGCCTCGGGTACAGTCTGCCAGATAACGCCGGACTGCTGATGCAAAACCGTCTCCGGCGCCGCGCCGGCGCAGAACGTTATCGGGACGGTTCCCAGCGCCATCGCGTAGGCGGAATAAAACGGGAACGCCCCAACCCTGTCGGGGTCATTCGTGTTGAATCCCGTGGCGTCCCAAAACAGAGCGCTGGCGTTTATCGCGGCAATGACGCTCTCGAAGGGGTCTGAGGAATAGACGAACGTCAGCGTTGTCTCAATCCCGGCGTTCTTAACGAGCATATCAAACTGTTTGGAAAGGACGTTCTTTGTTTCTTCTGAATCCGTCAGCAGACAGACGGCGTTGCTCTTTTCTTCCGGTTTGACAGTCTCGCAGGGCGCGACTATTTCCGGCGGGAGGACGGTCGACCAGAGCCGGTATCGTTCGTAAAAGAGCTTCTGCATGTACTTCGACGGTACGAAAATATTGAGGTATTTCGTAAACCGGCTGTTCCATTCCAGACGGTTATACCAGTTCTGTTTTAACTTCGAGAAAAAGCCCGTCGCTCCGGTTACAGCCTGCGGTTTGAAGGCTGAGGGGAACGGCGGAATCCACGCTCCGCATTTGGCGTGATTGAACAGCGGAACCGGCGATTCCAGAGAAATGAACAGATCGTAGTCCTGTGACAGTTCCTGCCCCAGTTCCGAAACCTGACGAAGCCGTTTGAGCGACGGCGGCGCGAAACCGTCTGCCTTGGGGACGTCAACGGAAACAAACGTTCCGAGGTTGTCAAAATCCGACGGCGCAACGTCTGACCCTCCGAGGACGTCGACTTGCCAGCCTACGGCAAGAAATCCCTTGAGTATGCTCACGGCGTATTGACGACGCCAGAGTTCAGTCGGTAAAACGGGGGAATACAGGGCTATTTTCATTTTAATTTCGAGTTGCGAGTTGCGAGTTGCGAGAAAAATATTTGAGGCGCTTGCGTACTACTGCCTACTGCCTACTGCCTATTGTCTCTCCTCCTTCACCACTTCCACAAAGACGCCTTCGCCGGACGCGAGGATCAAATGATATTCGCCGTCTTTGTCCGGGGTAAGTTCCGTTCGGACGCCTCGTAGCCAGGAGACTGCCCGGTATCCGTCTGGCAGTTTGAAGTTGACTTCTGTTCTTTGGACGTCTTCCAGTTCCGACATGTTGACGACCGTAAACGCGTAACCGTCTTCCTTCTCAAAGCAGCCAACCAGCAGCGGGCTGTTAAAACTATAGATATCTTTCAGTCCTTTGAAGTCCTTTAACGGTTGTGACATCTTCAGATAGGGCGTACTGTCTGACGCGCCGAACGTAAACGCGCCCACGTTTTTGTACTGGACGTAGGCGTCAGAAATGAGTTTGATTTCCTTGAACACGGTCGCGGCGTCGTACCAGGCGTTGGTTCGCTTCCCGTCGATTGTCAGCAGCGACGGGAACTCCGGCTTGTATCCGACGTACGTCCAGCACAGCAGTCCCTTGCATCCAAACGACAGCAGCGAGTACGCCTGCCAGCGGAACTCCGCTTCCGTCGGTGTGCGTTTGGACGGCGTCCAGGCAAACGTTTGCAGACAGCACCAGAATTCCTTGTTATGCTCCCGGGCGGATCGGGCGATGATATTAATCGACTCGATATACTCCGAATACGTTACACGCTTTCCGTCGCGCCAGTTGAGCGGGTAAATATCCGTACAGATGTAGTTGACGTTGAACTTTTCGCAGAAGGAATCGCAGTACTTTTTGAACAAGTCCGGGTCGGAATCGTAGTACTCGATTGCTGCCGCGCCGGCTCCGTATTTGAGCTGAGCCGCGTTAGCGTACATGGGCAGCAGATTTATATACGGAACCTTGCCGGTCTGCTCGACGTATTTGTTACAAATCGCCGCCAGGCGGTCGTAATCGTCCGTTCCCGGCTCGTCTGTTACATACGTTCCAGCAAAACAGGGACGATCAAAATACTCCGCCGTCTGCCAGGCGGGGTTTGTATACGCGCCGTCGCCCAAAATCAGCTCGACCCCGTACTTGTCGCAATCGTCAAGCAAGCGCCGGGTTTTCGCGTCGCTCCCTCCGACGGAATGGGCGATCATCCAGTCAAATCCGCCCTCCGAATACGTCTTGACAAAATCCTTGTCAAAGACCGCGTCCGTTAAATTGACCCACGCCCCGATTTTGATTCTGTCGGAAGTAATATATTCATTTGTAAACGAAGTAATAAATCTCGGTCCAAAGAATCTTTCAATCGTCAGCGTTATTCTCTCTGCGGCGACTAATCGACTATTCGGAACATCCGACGAGTTCAGTTCAATGCCATGCTCTTTTAACGTGTTACAAATTTGAGACCATTGTTCCTTTGAAATGTCTCCATCTGGATCAAACTCCGTCGGTTTGTCCGGATTCGGCGGCGTCATTAAACCGCGAGCCAAAACAAATCGAACGCATTTGAAAATGTCAACGCCCCAGTCAAACGGATCGTCGTCCTCAACGTCTGTAAACTTACATTCCCGACGTTCAATCGTATATTTCCCCGGCTTTCGGGCGACAAACCACGTAAAGCCGCGGCTGTTGGTTTGGCATACGGGAACGACTTCCGGCTTTCCGCCGTCTTTGGGCGTAAAGACGACAACCAGCTCTTCAGGATATTTGGTTTCCGGAATCGTATACGTCCCCGCTTCCGGGAGCATATATTCGGCTTTGTTATACCCGTCCGACAGACAGCCGCCAGGTACGAAAACCTTCTGCAGCGGCGCGCGAAAGACGGAGTCCTCGGAATAGTCCGGGGCGTCGACGGCAACGCTCAGAAACGCCTCCGCCGCCTCTTTGGTCAGGAAGAATCCCATTCGCGACAGCTGCAAGACGTCGCCGGGCGTGGACGGGTTGGTCGGGTCGAACCGCGCGCCGGTTATCTTCCCCGCCCACTGTTTATGGGAATACGTCCGCATATCGACAACGCAGTTTCGCCACGTGTTGTCCGGCTCGACGGCAATGGGGCTGTAGCTTTTATCCGACAGCGACGTGAGCGTATCGGTTGTAAAGAACAGCCCCGCCTGACGATGAGCCGACTTGTACTTGTAACGGAACGCGAAGAACGGAAACGCCTGAGCGTCAAACGCGTTTTTCGAACTCACCGGCAGCGTTATCGTGCAATCCGTCCCGAT
>JAFSMW010000180.1 GCA_017447745.1 Thermoguttaceae bacterium | reverse complement strand
CTGTTTGAAGACCTTGTCTTTTGTCTTCTCGCATAAGGATCGAAGTATCTCATCAATTTTTGTACGCTCAAGGTTGTGCAAATCGAAGTCGGGACCCGCCTGGATTTGTCGAATCTGCTTGACCCAGTTGGGGAACTTGACTTGTATATCCTGCGGGATTTCAGGAATCGGATCCACATTAAAATTATACAAGTCGTTGACGGAGACGATCAGCATGGGCGCGGTTCCTTCTCCCAAAACCCGACGATGCATTTCGTGCTGCATCCACCAGTCGAACTCTCGGGCGCAATACTCGCTCTTAAAGTATCCCGGCGACATAAGCACGATGAGAAATCTCGAACTGGCGAGGCTGGATCGGATTTTGTTGTCCCAGTCGGACATGGAGTGAATTTCTGACTTGTCGAAAAAGACTTTAATTTTCCCGCCGAACATCTGCTGATGTTCTGTTGAGTTCTTGAGTTTTTCTACGAATACGTCAACGAAGCCGGAGACGCCGTCCTCGGATACGTTGTCAGCGTGGGCGTAACTGATAAAATAGTCGTAATTGTATTTCATGATTTTTCTTCGTTGAATAAAAATCCGTTGAATAAAAAAACTGCTTATATATTTATTGATACGAAATCAAAGAAAAAAGGTAACGGGGAATAAACAGGACTCTTCCGGTATGTTGGCGCCAAATTGTCGGATGAACCAAAAAATAAATAGTCAAGCGATGGCGAAAAGTAGACGATCAATAACAAAAAAGCGTTCAACTGCCTACTGTTTGCTTACGCTTGACTATAATGCTTAAAGGGAATGACAATGAGGCAAAGCGCACGCGATCTGGAATAGCCGGAACGTTTGGGCGCGCGTCTGTCGAAACGTGCTTTTGTTTACCCCATTCTGAAAAGCATTCGAAATAGGGTAACATACCAAGGACCGCTCTGATCTTGAGCAAGTTGATCTCCCGTGTCCGACGCCAGAAACTTTTGCGTTTGGGCGAGTTTCTCGTGAGTCTCTGACATCTTTCTTTGCACTTCAGCGTTGTCTGGCATCTTGCTGGCAAGATTCTGGAAAACTTCCTCTGCTTTAATGTACCAGGACTGCGAACTGGAAACGTTCCCGTTCGCAATTTCCGAGTCCGCGATGCAACAGTAAACTTTGGCAAGAATCTGTCTGGATTCAACGTCGTCAGGCATCTTGTCGACGAGCGGTTCCAGGATCAGAAGCGCACGGTTGCTCCAATTCTTCGCGTCGTTTGCATTGTTGGCTGAAATTTCCAAATTTCCCAGGTCGCAGAAATATTCACTTAAGTTCCGTAAAACAGTAACATTGTCAGGCATTTTGTTGGCGAGGTCTTGAGCAATTCCCACAGCCTGAATATACATTGATCGTGCGCTGTCAGTGTTTCCTTCTGATCTTTCCATATCGCCATACTTGTTGTACGTATTCCCCAAAGTCTGTTGGGTGTCGACGTCATTGGGCAACTTGTCCGCCAGATCCTTGGATATTCCCATAGATATATTAAACAATTCCCGCGCTTTATCGGTGTTTCCGATTGTAGCCTCCACAGCGGCAAGGTCATTGTATGTAATACTCAAATTCCGCTGTGCGTCAACATCGTCCGGAGTCAATTCGACTTCATGTTTTTGGATTTCCAGAGACGTCTCCAGGAGTTGTTTGGCTTGTTCAGTGTTACCAGAAGATTTTTCCAACTTGGCAAGATTATTGAGCGAATTGCTCATCCCCCGCCGTGAGCCAATGTTATCAGGAACCTTGTCAGACGTCGGCTGGTCGATTCCCAGAGTGTCAATGTATTGCGTTTGATCGTTGGCAGGGGTTTGAGCAATTTTCTCCATATCGCCAAGTCGATTGTTTATAGCAGACGCCGCTCGTTGCATATAGACTTTTTCCTGATTTTTCTCAGCCTGATTCGGGGAAAGTCCCAGAGCGTTTTCGTACCATTCCCTCGCTTTAATAATGTTTCCTGCGTCCTGTTCCAAAAGGCCAAGTTTATTTTTAATGTCAGATGCAGTTTGCTGAGCTTCGGCATTGTTTGGCATCTGCTTAGCCAGATTCTGGTTGATTTTCAGAGCGTAGGCGTACCCTTTTCGAGCTTGTTCGGTGTTTCCTAACTCTTTATCCAATTCGGCAATTCTTTGGAGCGACGCCGACAAATCCTGCTTGGCGTTAACGTTTGAAGAAAACTTTTTAACGCGTTGTTCGCTAATTTCTGATAAAATCTGGAAAACCCTTTTTGCTTCATTCATTTTTCCAAGGGTTCTGAGCATTTCCCCGGAAGTGCGAAGCATATTTGTCAGATTCCAATCGATTTCATCCTCTGATTCCTCAATTTTCCACTGCTCTGCAAGCGCCAAACAGAATTCCGAAACCGGAGTAACATTCCAGGAATTCTCGGATGTGCACCAGAACGTCTTGTCTTTTTTAAGCAGCTCTTCGCATTTTGCCCGAATTTTAGCGACGATTTCTTTTGGGTCGCCTTCTTCGATTTCCTTCAAAGCCGTTTTCGCTACCATACGATGCATACGGGCAATATTCGGCTCGTTTTTCAAAGGAGTAAGAAGATAGTAACGGGACAGCTCGCTAAGGTAAATCTTCCCTTTGTAATAATCCAAACCGAGTAATTCAGGAATCCAGCTCAACGCTACCGCGTCTGGCGGCATTAGAGATGCAATTTTCAGCGCTTGGCGCGCTAAAGGAGTCAGCTTGGAAATGGGCGATTTTATTACGGTAGCAATCGTCTGAATCGGGTGCCGTATCACTTTATGTGATTCGTTCGAATTTGATTCTTCTGCCGATAATTCGTCTGTTACTATTTGAGAAACTCCATCGCAATCGCTGGCAAGTTGCTTGTAATGATCCTGGTACGTTAAACATTCGTTATTGGCAAGATACGCTCCCGTAAGTTCAACCGCCAGCGTAAACCCATCCAGTAATTTGGCGATCTTTCGCGCCGCTTCCGCTTCTTCGAGATTGCCAAATAAACGCAGATTATTCAGGAGTTCGACCGCCTCGTCATAGCTAAGCTTATCTACAATTTCTGTATGAACGTACGAAAACTTTTTCGTATTTTTTTGCGTTGTAACGATGATATGGATAAAATCGGGAATTTTCAAATCCCGCATCTGCGTAACCAGATCCAGATTGTCAATATTGTCGAGAATGATGAGAAGATGCGCTCCCTCTGTCGGGAGAATCTTGATTTTTGACGCGATTCTTTTTTTGGCTTCCAACTCAAATTTTTCAGCTGTTGTTCTGAGTCTGTCTGCCTCTTCATTACGATTCTCCGCCTCGAGTTTGTCTGCTCTTGCCCTGAGTTTCGCGGCTTCATCGTTGAACGCTTCCGGTTTTTGATTTCGATGAATGATTTTGTCCTTTTCCTCTTTCAAACGATTAAAGAGAGATAGCGTCCGTTCCAGGTCGTCTGATCCCTGAATGGTCCAGCCGTACTTTTCCTGAATGCCGCACTTCAGTATTGCTTCATAAACAGTGTCGCGATTCTCACATGAAATAAAGAACCGACCCATCTGGTAATCCCACCCAAAGGCGTGACCGTATGTGAGAGCCAACTCGGTTTTCCCAAACCCTCCTAAACCTGTAAGAGCGGCAATGACTTTGCCATTCTTGGAGGTCATGTATTCGCGCAAAGCCAGAAGGGATTCTCGACGACCGACAAAATTTTCGTTGTTGCCCAGATAGGTGTCGTATGGCAAATTATCTACGATATCCTGATGACGGACTTTTTCTTTGACATCGTTACACAGAGTTCGCAACACTTCATCAATCTTTGAGATGAGTAAATGGTGCAAGTCAAATTGGAAGTTGGACTGAATTTTCCGAATCCGACTAAGCCAGTTTGGGAATTGTGTATGCAATTCAGGTGGAATGGCAGGAATGGGCTCTACATTTTCATTTTTCAAATAGGCAACGTCAATGATAAGTATTGGCGCAGTTCCATCTCCAAGCGTACAGCGGTGCATTTCATGCTTCATCCACCAGTCGAACTCTTTGGCGCAGTACTTGCTCTGGAAATAATTCGGCGACATTAGTACGATAAGAAATCGTGAACTGGCGAGGGCGGCTCGGATTTTAGTTTCCCAAGTAGACATATTGGGGATTTCATCTTTGTCGAAAAAGACCTCAATTTGCCTGCCGAATATTCGCTCATGCTCCTCTGAGTCATTTTTTTTGAGTTTTTCTACGAATTTATCAACGAAGCCGGATTTGTGGTCCTCAGAGTCATTATCTGCATGAGCGTAACTGATAAAATAATCGTAATCGTACTGCATGATTGTTCTCTATAATGAAACTTGGAATAAGGAATCAACGTTAAAAAACAAAACCTCAAACCGCCGTCTCCGCGCACAGAATGACTTCTGTTTTTGGGGAAGACGGAATTGGACTGTCAATGGCTTTTCTTCGATTGTATAGAATTATCCATTATATATGATAATTCATTATAATCTGATTTTACGAAATTGTTGAAAGAAATCAAGAGTGAATAAACGTTCACGCATTAAGCGGGGACGGGCGACTAGCGTCTAATTCGCCAGCCAAGCGCTTAAATCTTCAGCAGTCGAATTGCATTTTCCGTCGTCGCGTTGGCGATTTCTTCCAGCGTTGTCTTTTTGATCTCCGCCAGCTTTTGCGCCGTATGGACGACGTAGGCGCTTTGGTTGAATTCGACTTTGCCTCTCATCGGAGAGGGGGTTAAGTACGGGCAGTCCGTTTCAATAAGAATCCGATCCAGCGGGGCGGCGAACGCAGCGTCGCGGACGGGGTCGAATTTCTTTTGCTTGTAGGTTATCATTCCGCCAAAGCCGACGTACAGCCCCAGTTCCAGATAGATTTCCAAATTGTGGACGTCCGACGAGAAGGAATGTAAAATCCCTTTCATCCAGCCCGTTTTTTGGCGATACGCTTGCAGTGCAGGAATGAGGTCGTCTTCCGCCTCCCGACAGTGCAGAATAATCGGCAGGTCGAAGTCGCGCGCCAGGTCCAGATGGCGGTTGAGGAAGTCCAGCTGAACCTCCATTGGGGCGTCGTCCCAGTACCTGTCCAAGCCGGACTCCCCGACAGCGACGATCTTCCCGGCGTTCCCGCTGGAAAGCTCCGTTCTGGTCAGCTCGACGACTGCGACCCAGTCGTCCGGCGCCGCCTTGGCGGAATCGTTGGGATGAATCCCGACTGCGGAGAAGACGTCTGGACGGGTTGCCGTCAGGCGTATAATATCTTCAGACGATTTTCTATCCGTAGCTGGTATAACGATTTTCTGCACCCCTGCGGCGCGGGCGTTGAGCAGGATCTCGTCCAGCAAACCTATTATCGAGACATCGTTCAGGTGCGCGTGCGTATCACAAAATATCATAGTTATTTGTTAAAAGGTATCGATTATAACGATTGTATCGATTTTAACGACTGAGCGCAATTTAATTTAGATAAAATCGATAATTTAACAAAAATACTGGCGTCAAATTTTAAAATGTAATCTATTGTTAGTTCGTCCAGTATAAAGAAATATTTTAATGGACGTTCCGACGCTAGAATTCTTTGGATTGATTTAACATACAAATCCGTTCCAGACGTTTCAAGCGGCGGCGGTTTTAAAATCCCAACCTTGATTTTACCACGAAAGCAATAAAAAAACAGTACTATAAGAAGGTTTGAGTTCAGAAATTATCAAAAAACCTGATCGAACCAAATTTCAGTCGAAGAAACGATTTTTTCGACTTTTTGCGGCGTACGTCTTTGAGCGTATGGAAGCCGCATTTAATCCCAGCCTTGGGAGGGAAAAAGGAATGTTAGTATTATCCCGCAGAAAGAACGAAAGCATTGTCATCAACGATAATATTATTGTTGTTGTAGTTGACGTGCGCGGCGACAAAGTTCGCCTTGGAGTCAAAGCTCCGTCCGACGTAACTGTTCACAGAAAGGAAGTCTACGACGCCATTCTGCGTCAGATGTCGATTCATGCGTTGAGCGATCAAACGACGGATGAAGCGCCAGAAGAATCGACGGACGGCGCTGAGAAGGAATCGGAACTTCCCACGCCAGATGCGTCAACGCCGAAAACGAAGCCGATTGCCAAAAAGGTTATCAAAAAGAAGACTTGAGCAATGGGTTTGAACTGTCGGAACGAGTTTTGAATCCAATGTGCGCTTGAAGTATGTCTGGATCGACGCTGCAATGACGTCTTGACGACTCATTTTCGGGTCTCGGACTGCGTCAGTTCCGATTGTATGAGACGATTATTTAAACAGTTTCCAAAAAAATAGAAAATTTTTTCGTCCGCCCCATTGACAAAACAGCGTTTTGTGGTTTAATACTCACATCTTTAACGCGAACGCAACAGTTCAAGTTAAAGTCCTAAGTTCTCCAAGAGCTTATGGCCCCGTCGGCTAACGGTTAGGCCACGGCCCTTTCAAGGCCGGTAAACGGGTTCGAATCCCGTCGGGGTCAATTTGATTGTTGACCAATTCAATGCGCCGCGTTAATAAGACGCGGTTTTTTTGTATCCGTATATAGACGTTATGGCGTCTGGAACAGGTTAAAACCGGATTCAGGTCAACGTCATTTTCCCAAAGGAATTCGATGTAAGGAATTTATCATGCGATTACCGATTCTGCACGAAGGCGCGAAATACCTCGAATACGAAATTCGTCAAATTGTTGAGGACGCCAACAAGCTCAAGGAGCTTGGTCTTGAAATTACATGGGAAAACATCGGCGACCCGGTCGCGATGGGCGAAACGATTGAGCCGTGGATTGTCGAGAAGGTTCAGAATCTGCTCTTTAACAGCAAAACCTGGGCGTACTGTCCCACCCGCGGGCTTCTCCAGACTCGGGAATTCCTTTCGGAGCAAATCAACAAGCGCGGCGGAGCGCAGACGACCGCAAACGACATCCTCTGCTTTAACGGCGTGGCGGACGCGGTCGACAAGGTCTATAAGCTCATTCATCGCAACGCCAGAGTGCTGCTTCCCAACCCAATTTACTCCACCCATTCGTCCAACGAAAGCATGAGAATGGGGTACGACAACGTCCAGTTCCGTCTGGACCCGTACAACAAATGGCAGCCGGATATCGAGAACATCCGCATGCAGGTCAAGTACAACAGGTCGATTGCTGGCATTGGACTGGTCAACCCGGACAACCCGACCGGCGTCGTCTACAAGCGGGAAGCTCTGGAAGATATCGTCGAGATCTGCCGCCGCAACAAGCTGTTTATGATTGTCGACGAGATTTACTCGCACATCTGCTATAACGGAGCGCGGACGCTGCACATTTCCGAAATCGTTCAGGACGTACCCGCCATCGCTCTGCGCGGCATCAGCAAAGAGTACCCGTGGCCCGGCTCTCGCTGTGGCTGGATTGAAGTTCTCAACCAGGACAAAAACCCGGACTTCAAAGAGTACATCCAGAGCATTTTCAACGCAAAGATGCTGGAAGTCTGTTCGACGACGCTGCCGCAGATGTCGATTCCGGAAGTTGTCGGCGATTCCCGCTATCCAGCTCACCTTCGCCGCCGCGCCAAGATGTTCGAAAAGCGCGCCAACGAGGTCTACGAGATTTTCGAAAACGTCCCCGGCGTGATTGTCAACCGAACCCAGGGAGCGTTCTATTTCTCCGTTGTCTTTGAAGACGGCGTACTCAACGACAAACAGACTCTGCCGATTGAGAACCCGGAAATCCGCGCCTGCGTCGAACAGCTGGCGAAAGGGAAATCCCCGGACAAACGCTTTGTCTATTACCTGCTCGGGTCAGAGGGAATTTGCGTTACGCCGCTGTCCGGCTTCGCCACCGACTTGAAAGGCTTCCGCATCACCCTCCTCAACTGCGACGACGAAAAGCGCCCGCAGATTTACCACCGCATCGCCAACGCGATTACCGCGTACCTGGGAAGCTGAAGCTAATTCGTAATGCGTAATGCGGAATTCGTAATTACGCAAAGCGCTGCTCTCGGGCGAGCGCGGCGGCGGAAGCTTCCCAAAATCTCTGAACGTGGAAAGTCCCTTTGACCCGCTGGTTCGCGGACCATCCTGTCCGCCCCCGATGGCGGGGAAGCCAATCTGCACTGCCGTGCGCCTGCCGATAATCGTTCCCGTTGGTCGCTTTGTCCTGCTCGGGTACTGCGACGCCAGCCGAAAACCATGCTGGATCGCGGACGTAAGTCCGCAAAAGAAACCACACGCAAAGTCCGCAAAGAGCGCAAGGAAATGGAAGACGGTTGGCGAGCCGGGGTGCATAAGACCCCGGAATTTTATTGAAGCGAACGCAGTTACGCTTAGGCGAGCCACGGGTGTAAACCCGTGGGCATGAGCGAAGCGAATGTAATTTAAAAATCTCACGCGGAGATGCGGAGGCACGGAGAATGTTCGCGAAGTTTTATAATCAGACGCGAAGCGTTCAACTAGAACCGCGTAGCGGTTCAATGTTTCTAGCCGTGGGTTTTAACCCCATAGGTATCAACTTAAGGAAAATTTGCGTTAAAATATTTCTGTTGTATTGATTAGAAAAGATTTTATTTTATCTATTTTACTTTTAGATTATCAT
>JAFSMW010000179.1 GCA_017447745.1 Thermoguttaceae bacterium | reverse complement strand
GTTCTGCAAATCAATTTTATCGATATTATACGTATCTCCCAAATCGACGGTAATATAAGCGTTGGTAACGCCGTTAGGGGCAATCCAGTATCCTTTGTAAGCGTCTTGAACATTAGTAGCCGTTCCAGATATGTCGTAGATTATGCCGTCTTTGATTTTTTCAACTCCAAAATTATTATTCGCATCCGTATAAGTTGCGCTGGCTGTAAGAGTCGCGTTTGCCATAAGGGACTTTTCAGCAACCTGGTTTGTCGCAACCGCGTACTTGGATAAAAACACAGACTGCGACAAGGCGGAGTTGTACGTTGTCAATTCGTCCAAAGAGCCGTTGAGGGTATGCAGCGCCTTTTTTCCATCAGCCGTAGCCGTAATCGTATCCTTATTCCCGATTATCCAATAATTGCCGTCGTTCCACAAACTCCCTGTTGATGCTTTGTTTGCCGTTACAACAAGTTGACCATTGACATACACCTTGCTCACATAATTATTGCCTGATTTTGCAATTGTCGCAGCGACATACACCCATTCGTCTGTTGCAAGGGCTTGACCCGTTGAAACTGAGGATTCTGTACCAGGATAATCATAAAAAACCAGATTTCCATTTGAAAGCGTATAGAACTGACGACAATGCCCCCCGCCTGCGTTGTTTCGATAACCGAGAATATTAATCAGATTAACGTCCGACGCTTTAACCCAACCTTCAATTGTTGCCTGATTGGTATTCCAGACGTTGTTGTCTGTAAGAGTAATTTTACTAGTACTGCCGTTAAACGTTGCCGCCGTTCCAATAACGCCTGGAGTCCCAAACGTTACGGCTGTAGCTGCGCCCTGATTCGTGTTGCTCCCGACGTTGCTAACAGTCGTTGCGCCCTCCGCATCGTCCAGCCCCATGTGCCAGACAGGATTATAGCCTGTCGTCAAGTTGGAATACGACAGCGCTTCCGCATAAACGTTCGTCGCCGACAGAACAACGCCTGTCAAAACGGTAATTAGAAAAGCGATTGATTTATAACCTTTTGTATGTATCCGGGAACGGCAAATTGAATCGAAAGCAGTATTAACCATGATTTGTTCCGAACAAGGAAAATGATTGGATTAGAAAAAGTCCTCGCGGCAAAACAATTCTCGCGAAACAGGAACGTTGGTATTTACCTTTTATGTATTATACACGATTATTTTGATAAATTACTTTCAATTTTCACGAATGTTGAAAATTGAAAGTTTTGGGTGAGAAATATAGAAAGTGGGGGTTTATAAGAAAGATGACGGCAAGATGGGATTTCGTAAGCGCCTAGAAAAAACTCACGCGAAGTTCGCGAAGTTTTAAAGATAACGATGCGTTCTTTGCGGCTAAATCCTTCGGCGGATTTCATCCGCGATCCAGAATGGTTACTGGCGGCGTCTTAGTACCAAAGCAGGTCAAGCGACCAACGGGAGCGGTTATATTATGTCTCGTGCGGTAGCGCGGATTGGGAGCGGCGCCTCGCCGCCCGTGTGCGAGTTGACCCGCGTATAACCTATGAGGAGTGCTGCCTCGCCGCCAACTATTGTGCGCAATAGATAAACGGAATCCTGCCCAGCGGTTCGACAACGCCGTGGTCGTACCAGTCGAGCGGGTCGCGGCAAGGTTCCGTTGAATCTACAAACTTAAAGTCGAAACGGAACGAGTCTGACGTCAGCCCCAAAGCGCTGCGCGGGACCGTGAGCGTTGTTACGTCCCCGTCGATTTTCATCTCGCCCAGTCCGTTGACGGCTTTGCCGTTGACAAGAATCCGCATGAAATCTCCCTCGCCTTCTTTGCCGACAACGGGCTTTTGTGTCTTGACGATAAACGTTACGTTCTGCTGATCGTGCATGACGTCAATCCATTCCGGCGCGTTGCGCTGCGTGCGGTTGACGTATACTGAATGGTTGCGCGGCATGGCGGAATCGACAAAACAGCGGTATCGTTTGCGTTGATTGGGCGGATTCGGCGTCAGGTCGTCTGTTACGCCTTTGAATTTCCGGACGTTTTCGCGCAGCAGAAGGAAGTAATTGTCGCCGTATCCGCCGCGCATCATCTCGATGTCGCGGGAATACTCGTAGTTAGCGCAGTCCACAAACTTGAGAGGTCGTTCCGGCGTCCCTTTCCAGCGGCCGGCAATCCATTCATTCCAGCCTGTTACCAGGACGATGTCGGGTTTTGCTTCAAACGCCCGATCCCACTGTTCCTGGAAGTTGTAGCCCTTCTTCCATGCGTCTGGCGCCGGGTCGTTCGATCCGTTATGAAACGCCCGCCCGCGATTGCCGGTTTCTCCGTACAGCGCGCTGTCGCCGAATCGAAGCTGCGGATGCTGCGCGACCGAGACGTTCATCACCGTTCGGGCGACGTCCTCGCCTTGATAAACTCTCTGCGGACGTTCAAAGTCCATCCACGGCCAGCCCCCTTTTTTAACAGGTTCGCGGGGAAACTGCGGCTTTACGATCGTGAAGAAGTTTTTGACTTCGTCAGAGCATTGTTCTTTCTTGGCGATGATAACCGGTTTACCGTCCAGTTCATACCAGACTTCTTTTGCGAATCCGGGTTTGTAGATCGCTTCGTAAATTTCGCCAGCGCGTTTCCCGGAATGCATGTTTGTATAGAATAACGCTTTCGGGACTTTCCAGCCAGCGTCTTGGTATTCTTTCAGAACGCTCATAACCAGTTTGGCGTTTTTCTCGTAGATGTACGAGTTGGTCGTGTCGAAGAACAGGAAGTCGATATCGCACTGCATGAGCAGCTTTATGTGACGCCGAACGACCCATTCGTCGTCGGAGCAATAGTAGCCGTAGAGCGGTTCTCCCCAATGGTGATACGTTCCTTCGGAGCCCCATAGCGGGCTGTCGGGTTTGTATCCCGCGTCCGGATCCGCCGCCAGAATTTTAGAGATGTCGTAAGGCCCCTTGCGTCCATGCTCGCCAAGCCAGAGAAAATAGAAAATGCCAACCTGACGCTCTTTGTCAGACGTCGCAGCGCTTTCAGCCGTTGCGAACGCGGACAACCCCAACGTCAGGAATATAAACGTCAGTAAGAACCATTTCGTTTTTAGTTGCGTTGTCATATTATTATCTCACTTTCTTTAGCGCCGAAAATCCCGCAGGCGAGCCGGGGTGCGTAGAGCCGCCCGGAAAAATCTCACGCGGAGCCGCGGAGCAGCGGAGGATGTTTGCGAAGTTTTAAAAATTCTTTGCGTTCTTTGCGGCTAAATATTTGGCGGATTTTATCCGCGATCTAGAAAGGGTTTCTAGCTGCGACGAAGGTATTCAGCGGGGCAAAGGGTAATGCGGCAGAGGACTGCCGCGTGCCGGGCTCATACGTGTGCGTGCGCGGTTCAAAGCGTAACTACGTTCGCTTCGCGAACTCCGTTACCGCCTTCCATTTAAAAATCCGCGTATATCCGTTTAATCCGTAAAATCCGTGTGCGGATTGACCCGCTCAAAACCAATGAGGCGGCTCGCCGATTACTGTAAGCTCTCTACGATCCACTTCTTTTCCGTTGGCGCGTCTGTCCAGGGTTCTCGAACGCGGAGGTTCATCTGGCGCGTTTCTCCCGCGTCGAGGAAGAAGTAATTGTCGTCCGCTACAAACTGACAGCCCTCCGGTTCCAGATCAAACCACGTCAGAAGCGACGGAACCGAAGAGGCGTTCTGAATTCTGACTGTGTATTCCGTCAGACGGTATGAACCGTCGCGAGTGGACTTTTCGCTCACGATTTCCAGATTCAAGGACGATTTCGGCGCTTTTTTCATCGCTTCCGTCAGAGGCGCGAACCCTTCTGCCGCCGCCGGCCAGTTTGTTGGAGCGGTCGTATATTTTTGATAAAAATCCCCGGTTTCCATCTGTGGAATCGTGCGGGGCCAGTAAACGCTGCGGGAAACCAGCTTTCCGTCCGACCAGAGTTCTACAATCGGGAAGAAGAACCGGCTTCGGTACTCAGCTGGAATTGGGAACTCCGGAAAATTGATTGTGGCGTCTTCCCCCGTCCAGTCTTTTGTTTGACTATAAACGGTCTGAAGCGAATCGTCCAGAACTCGAACGCGGAGCTCGCCGGAAATGGCGGGTTTCCAGTCGAGATTGAGAACTTTAACCGTTATTGGAACCGACTCGCCGGACTTCCAGAGAAGTCTCGGAAGATCCAGCATGACGTGCGTCGGCTCGTACGCTCGGCGAACGAAATAGTACGGACCCATCGGCTGCCCCGTTCCGTCTACCAGCTGAATGGCGGCAATTGTCGGCCATGACCGGGAGAAAACCCACGGCATTATCCCGGTTGTAACAGGATAATTCGACTCAACGCCCTCGCACATCGCCTGATAAAACTCGCCGGCTCCCATTTGCGAGCCAAACGCCAGCGATTCAAGATCCATGTCAGCTGCTGTTACAAAATGAGACGCGCGCGTAAGCATGCGCGGAACGCGAGCCGGATTATACTCGACAAAGTGATGAACCGATTCCGGCGCCAGCGCGCGGTACTCGTCAGAATACATCTTATTGGCGTGCTTGTATTCATCCGGATTGATATACGGACGGAGCGACCGCGGAGAAACAACAGAGTGAATTCCGCTCTCGGCAAGGTACGGATAATCCGCGAAGCTGCGTTTGTACCAGTTCGCGTCCCAGTCCGGGTAAACGTGATACGCGCCATCGTCAGGAGAAGTTCGAAGGAACTTGCGCGTTGAGTCCAGCTCGTTCACGTCCCGTTCAATAATCCCGATTTTAGCGGTGTTGTCCGGTCCGTACGGGTTGAACTCGTTCCCACCGCACCAGAGAGCCAGCGAGGCGCGATTTCGCAGACGGTAAATCGTCTGAAGGACTTCCGATTCAAAGACCTCGTGTGGCCAGCCGTCAGACGTTTGATTTCCAATGGAAAAATCCTGCCAGACCAGAATTCCGAATTCGTCACAGGCGTCGTAGAACGCCTCTTCTTCCCGAAAGCCTGGACCCCATACGCGCATAATGCGGACGCCCGCGTCTCGAGCCAGACTCAAATACCAGCGGTACTTTTCCGGTTTGAGGTCGCGTAAAACGTCAATCGGCATCCAGTTTACGCCCTTGAGGAATGCCGGCTTTCCGTTTACGACGCACTGCCATTTCCCCCAGCGATCGCCAAGTTTCGGGCCGACAGAGTCCGTCCATTCAATCGTTCGAATGCCAAATCGGAAATGGATTTCATCCTGCGTTTGCCCGTTGGCAAGAAGCTCGACTTTCGCATTGTAAAGCGGCTGAGCGCCCAATCCGTTCGGGAACCAGATCGCAGGATTGTCCAGCGTCATTTCCCCTCGAACCCAACTCCGGCGGGTTTTCAGGTCAATGGGAACCGTTTTCTCAAATTGCTGACCGTCTCGACTTAACGTAAGCCGAAGGGCGTATTGTTTACCGTCGCGTTCATTTTGGGGAATCGTCCCGTACGCTGGCGTTTTGGCGTCGAGCTGATAGTTGTGAAGTTGATACTGCTTGACCGCCAGCGACTGAATTCCAGAGAGGATTTCCGTCTCAAATTTCACGACTGCCTGTTTGCCGTCGGGAGAAACGGATTGCGTTGTGAGGAACGGTCGTTCAATGTGCGTTTTGGGCGCAAAATCGAGCCGGGCGCCGCGCCAGAATCCCAGCGTATAGAACGGTTCAACGCCGCTGCCCGCCGCAGTAGACCACGGTTTAATATGATAGGAATCGCTTCTCCCGCCGTTGTGAACGGGCTGGTTTACGTTTGCAGACCCAACGGCGACGGTTATTTCATTTTCGCCGTCCGTCTTCAAGAGTTTTGAAACTTCAAATTCAGGACCGCCGAACATGCCCTCGTGACGCCCTAAATGTACGCCGTTAAGCCAGACGCGAGAGTAATAGTCCAAGCCGTCGAACGACAGAAACGCGTAATCCCCGCGTTTGATCTGAGCGACTTCTTCGCTTGAAAGAGTAAGCGTCTTTTTGAAGTACCAGATTTTAGTTTCAATCCACAGGTACTGTTTCGAGTTCAGCCCAACGTACGGATCCGGCAAAACTCCCGCCTCGCAAAGAGCGCGGTGAATGGTTGTCGGACGGCGCATGACGTGCCATTCTTTTACGTCTTTTGTGTCGTTGTAGGTTCGGGCGGAGGAATCACGAAACCCAAAATTCCAGTCCTCGCTCAAATCGTGATGAGCGGCGCCGGTTCGCGGCGTAATGCGGAAATGGTTTTGAGTGCGAACGTCCTGCTTTCCCGACGGAGCGTCGCCCGGCTCTAAAGCAGACGCGGCAGACGCAAACAAGGCAACGGAAAGAAGACAACAGACAAACTGAAGCGATAGAAGTCGTTTCATAATTGGAATCCTTGATTATTATCTTTTTTAGGCGAGCGCCGAAAAAAGCCGGGCAGGGGGGGCGATGGTTGATTTTTGGAGGCTTCCGCTTTCCCTTGACGGCGTTGCCGTCAAGAAGGACTCCGAGGGCGGAGTCCATCCGTGGAGGTTTTCGGCTTCGTCGGTTTGTTATGCACGCTTCGAACTTTTCGGTTCGCCTAACGGCGAACTGCGTAATTCCGCTCGCTGCGCTCACTCCATTACCGCCTTTCATTTCTTTGCGCTCTTTGCGTTCTTTGCGGCTTAAAAATTACTTTGCGGACTTCGCGAACTTTGCGTGAGGCTTTTTTGCGGACTTCGTCCGCGCCCCGAGATGTCACAATTACTGCTCGCTAATTAACTTCGCCTGTTTCGGCGTCAGCGCCCAGCTGTAGATTCGAGCGTAGGCGATTGAGCCGGGGAAGAAAAACTCGCCGGTTCCTCTGCCGGAAATGTCCGAGCCGATGCAGAACGCCCGGCTTGCCGGCGTCGCGGTATACGTAATTCTGCCGGGAACCGCCTTTCTCGCCTTTTCTTCCCCGTTGAGGTACAGGACAATCTCTTTCCCGTCGTAGACGCATACGGTGGTATAGTATTTGCCCGCTTCAATGGGCGCGCTGAGAATTTGGTACTGATGGTTGATGTGAATCCAGACGTTGAGAATCTTCTTGACGCCGTCGACGCTGAAATTGAACCCGCCTGTCTGCGTGTTGCCAAAGAACGTCATGGGGCGCTGCTCCATCTTTTCCAGCTTGAATTTGACGGTATAGGAAATGGCGTGCGTCAAGCGGGAATACTCTTCTTCCGTAAAGCGGACTCGGCAATAGTTCGTCGCGCCGTCAAAGGCGGCAACGACACAACCAGCGGTTGCGTCTGTTACAAACGAGGGCGAACCGACAACCTCAACCGTCTTTTGCGTCTTTCGCAGGTTGACCGGTGCGTTGACCGGGCCGTCAGCGGTGAAAGAGACGTTCAGGACGTTGGCGTCCGGCTTTTCGGCGTTCTGGTCGACGCATTCTTCCGGATCGGCGGGCGTGGAGAACGTCCCTTCCAGCTTCTTTTCCGATTCCTTTCCAAAGCAGTTAAACGCTGTTACAGAGAACTTGTATTGAGAATCCCAGCTCAAATTGTTGAGCGTAACAGTCAGCGAGTCCGGCATGTCGTTGTAAAAGTACTGCGACCACTCGTATTGACTCGGCTGAGCTATCCACGTCTCGGCGTCCGCCGGAGCGGCTTTGTCGCGTCGGGAAATGTCGATTCTGTACGAATGGACGATGCTCTCGTGAACGTCCCATTTTGCCTGGGGAAACGTGAGTGTCGCGGTAACGGGCGTTGTATTTACGACCTCCGCCGCGGCGTCGTCCGCCCAGTGCGGGGGGAGGCTTGTTTGGTAGCGATCGGCTGTATAGATGTACTTGTCGACCGCGCCGGGCTGGGCGACGACGTAAACGCAGTCGAAGAATTTGTTGGTAACGGCGTCGTAAAGTTTCAAAACGACGCTGTTGTCAGCATGAATTTCCATGACGTAGACGTTGCCGGCGTTTCGGTATTTCGGATCTCGAACCAGATTCGGGGCAGGCATGCCGAAATAGCTCATCGTGCCGGTTCCGAAAATGGTGTACTCTTTCTGCCAGGCGGACCGCGGGTCTGTGATAGGACAGTGCGAATGCCCAGCGAAGTCGATCAGACGGGGGTAGTTTTTGAGCAGTTCCGCAAGGTCGGACGTTCCCCAGCGTTCGCTGCCGTAAACGGTGTTGCGAACCGGGTAATGCTGAATGAGAAAAAACGGCTTGTTCGCGTCGGCGGCGCAGGCGGCGTCGAGCTGTTCTTTCAGCCACGGCAGAGCGTACTGATAGTCGCCGTCTTTCATCGTGCCTTTTTCGCACGAAAGCGTGATAAACTGGAACCCGTTGACTTCAACGCGCTGGTTGGCGGGCTGTTCAAAAAGCTCTTCCCAAACTTGACGGTTTCCGCCCCAGTGGTCGTGGTTTCCCATGCAGAAAACCCATTTCGTTTCCGGCTTGAGGTACTTTTTGAGCGAATCGCGAAGCAGACCGCTTTGATCGACTCTGCCGTTGTCGGACATGTCGCCGCCGATCATCATGACGTCAAAATTCTTGTACGGCTGTGACGCGGAATACTCGTTGACGAACTGGATCATTCGTTCAATGCGTTCGACTTCCTCTGTGCGCCGGTTTTTATAATGAACGTCGCTGACGATAGCTGCGCGGAGAACGACGTCGTCCGGGGAATCGGCGAAAACGCTGCGAGGAACGAAAAACAGACCGGCTGACGCGGCAGCCGCGGTCAAAAAATTACGTCGAGAGAACAATTGGGGGCTGTGGGATTTGGGTTTCATGGCAGGGAAAAAATGAAAGGATAGGGGAGCCGGGGTGCGTAAGCCCCCAGAAAAACCGCGAAGCGGTTTTTATAGACAATTAGGAACATGAATGCGCCGCCGCAGCGCCGTCATACAATATCTTAAGTTTAAACTAATCATAAACAAAAATCAACCCGTAAGGGATTAAAAATAGATACGAACATTAATCTTTGTTTTATTATAGATTATTGTTTCCAGCGTTATTGGCGCGAATTAGCCGCTATCGAGTTATACGACGTTTCTGGTAATGAAAGCGACGGTATGACGTCGCTCTCCAAAACTTAGATCAACTTCCGCAGATAGTCAATGCTGTCCTGGGCGTCGTCGAGCGTTCCGCATTCAACGCTCATGACAATGTCCTGCGGAATCGACTTCAAAATGGCAACGACCTTTTCCCAGTCAATAACGCCTTTTCCGCAGGCGCAGCCGACTGGCGTGCCCATTACCTTGCCGCGTTCGGAATCGGACTGCGAGAACGAGATGTCTTTGGCGTGAACGTGAACCAGACGCGTCTTGATATGTTCCAGCCATTCAATCGGGTCGTTGTTCCCCAGATACGAGTTGCCGGTGTCGAAGTTGACGCCAATCGTGTCCGGCATGTCAACCAGATTGACCAGCTCGTCGAACATGTCCGGCTTGAGCGAATACTGCTGATGCTGTTCCAGACCGATTTTAATTCCCCGGCGCGAGGCGACTTTCGCCGCTTCCATGAGCGTGTAACGAATGAGAACAAAGTCCTCTGCCTTGGTCGTCCAGTCCGGCTTGGCGCCTTCGTCCGTATTGAGAACCGGAGCGCCGCACTCTTTGGCAAATCGCGCCGCTTGTTTGAGGTACTCGACGCTGATTTCCGGCTTCGCCAGCGGGCAGTGAGTGGACAAGCCCGACAGTTTCAGCCCGTATTTTTCCGCGCAGTCGCGAATCCGGAACGGGTCGTCGAGCATGGAAACGCTGTGGAAATACCGCGCCTCCGACAGCAGCTCTCGACCCAGATGAACCATCGGCTCGACGTATTCATACCCGCATTTCGCGGTGAATTCCATACCCCATTCAAACGATTTATGGCTCGTACGAACCGCTTCCAGATTTAATCCAATTCCAATTTTTCCCATGAGGTTATCTCCTGTTAATAATAGTGGTAAGTGATTAGTGGTTAGTGGTAAGTAAGATGAACGCTTTGCGACCTAAACACTAACCACTAAAAACATATAACTTATTTATCTTCCCTCTGCGCCAGTCTATATTCTCTCGGCGTAACATTCTTTTCCTGACGGAAAACGGTGGTGAAGTAGGCGGGGGTGGCGAATCCGCATTGTTCTGCAACGTCCGAAACGGAAAGTTCCGGGGTTTCCTGCAGCAGAACGCATGCCCGTTCGACGCGAACGGATTTTAAATAGTCTGCCGGCGACTTGTTGACAATCTGCCGACAATAGTTTGTAAACAGCGTTTGACTGACGCCGCATTCTTTCGCCATCTGCCGAACCGTCCACGGCGCTTTGAGGGCGTCTGACGAGTTTCGCAGCGACTGCAGAAACAGGTCAACGGCTCGGAACGAGGCGCCCAGCGAGGCGTCCGGATGAATTTTGCTTTTCCGCATCGTCTTTAACAGCGCCAAGAGGTACTCGTTAATCGCCATTGTCAGCGAGGAATAAAACGATTCCTGATTGACGTTTCGCAGCAGCTGAGCGATTCTCAAAACCGCTTTTCTCACCGGCGCGCCAACCGGCAGGGTTGACGATTCCGTTAACCGAATCAGGTCGGCGAACTCCTTCTGGTCTTCCTGTGACAACACGACCCAGCTGGGCCATTTCAGCTGTTGGTTGGGCAGACTGACGCCGAGGTCGATTATCAGCCAATGCAGCCGGCTGGAACGAATGAAAGGGTTCCCGTACCGATGACGCTGCCACGGTCGAGTGATCGCGACGTGGTTCGCCTTGACCTGCTCGAACATTTCCGAGCCGATTCCCAAGTCCAGCTGACCGGATTCGACAAACTCCAGCTCAAAGCCGTCGTGCTGATGCCACGTCATGCCCCAGTTCTGATCGCGGGGAGAATTCCAGTACCCGACGCTAATCAGCCCCGGCAGGATTTTGGGAGACAGTTCCACGCCGGGATAGCCCTTCACCGCCAGAGCGCGCATTTCGATACTTTTATCCTCCGCCGCTTTCGCCAAAAGCTGACAATGCTTGAGCTGTCGAGGCGGAGTTTTGGAAACTGCTTTTTTAGCCATAGATTCGTTCAGGGGTTAGAAACGACCGTCAAGGAGCGCTACGCTCCTTTTATTTTGTTATCATACACCGAACGAATTCAAAAAACAAGTCCCGGAAGTTTTAAAATTCAACAATGTTGAAAATTGAAAGTTTGAAAACATTCCGAAAGATACAGAATTCGTGCAACATCTGCTTTTCTTTTACTCAATTAACATTGGAATTTAACGATTTAGATGGGTGCGAACGGATTTTTTCAGAGGGGTTCAAAAGAAAAATCCTTTCTATACGAATAGGTATTATAGTTTTTGCCTGCCAACCTTTAAAGTTTCATTGAGCTTTTAAAGAAAACCCCCTCCAACCTTTAAAGTCTTATTGAGCTTTTAAAGAAAAACTGACCCAACCTTTAAAGCCTGCCTTTTCTGTTAATATATTTAACATAAATTTTATGAAAAAAGCCTTTATGAAAGGATTTTCTGTTTTTTAGATGTTTTTGTCAAATATTTCCATGTATTTTAAAAATACGTATAGTCGTGCATTTGATTTTTTTTGATATGGCGCCAAAACGCCTTTTTCTACCAAATCCTGTACCAATTGGTTTGCTGTCGGATAACTAACTTTTAACGTCTCGCCTACCGTTCTTATATCGACAATTGGATTTTCATATAAAAATATAATCAAAGCTAAAGCGTTGCTTCCACGTTTCTTCATACTCATCGCCAAATTCGTCATCTCATCATGTAGCAGTTTAATCTTTTGAAATGTTTGTTTTCCCCCCTCTGCCGTTTGAGTCAGCATATCTAAAAAGAATTTACACCAACCTAAAAGGTCGTTATGAACTCGAACGTTATCAAGAGCCTCATAATATTCATTCCGATTCTTTTCAAGGTATGCAGACATGTAAAGCGACGGTTTATCTAAAAGCTTAAAGCTTATTAGGTATAACGGGATTAATAACCGACCAATACGACCGTTGCCATCGCAAAATGGATGTATTGTTTCAAATTGATAATGAGTAATTGCACACGTTATTAGGTGAGGAACAAAAATGCTGTCGTTATGCCAAAACTTTTCCAAGTCAGTCAACAGGTCTGCAATATCATCCTGATGTGGAGGAACAAAATATGCGTTACTTGGGCTGCTGCCTCCAATCCAGTTTTGCGACTTTCTGATTTCACCGGGCTGTTTATACTCTCCACGAACGCCCGAAAGAAGCGTTGCATGAATTGACTTGATTAAACGAATGGATAAGGGTAAACTATCAAGTTCTTCTATAGCTTGCCCCATGGCTTTTACGTAATTTTGCACTTCTTGCCAATCATCATGTTTTTCAGGAAGAACCGCTGATTTGGGTAAAACAATATCATCCATTTCTGTTTGAGTTCCTTCAATTTTACTGGAAGTATTGGCTTCCTTGGTAACATGCATTTTGATGTAACGATCAACATCAGGAACTATATGGGTATAAGCGTTTAATTCACTTAATGAACGCATAGCCTTTTCCAGAAGAACATTAATTTCACCGTCTTCCCAAACCCATTCGTTATTAATCAGAGCAGGAAGAAAACTCTTGTAATGTAATTGTTTACGCCAACTACCGGACTGAAAATCTTCATCATGATTATTCTCCTTTATATACACCCTCATTTAGTTCGCCTTTTGCCAGCGTTTTCGGGTTTCTTTTGCTGGCATGTTCGGGCGGACGATATTAATCTTGATGTCGTTGGAATTGATTCGAGTTTCCAACGCGGTGCGGAGTTCGTCACAGACGTTGAACTTTCTGGCGCTGGGCGCGAAAACAACGCATTGATCATCGGCGGTGTAGAACCGCAGAATAAGCGGTTTTTCGCCGGGATAGCCGCTGAGAATGTCGCTGACGTCGTTGATAACCGTCGGACCGTGAACCTTTTCCGACAACCGCAGTTCGAGGCTGCGGACGTATCGGTCGTCAATTTCTTCCAGCTTGTAAACGTCGGTAATCGTAAAGTTGGCGTTGTCAGACCCGTCGCGTTTATCAATCCGTCCAACGCAGGCGACGATAGCGTCTGAGGCGATAATTTCCGTCAGATTGGCGTACGCTTCCGGCCATGCGTTGCAACGAATTGAGGCGTCGAAATCTTCCAGGTCAAACGAGGCGAACATTGACGGACGCCCCGGCTTCGGTTCGCGAACGGAGCTGACTTTCAGCGCGGTTATCATGCCACACAGAACCGCAGTTGACTTGTCCGGCAAAGCCAGAGCTTCCGGGACGGTATGCGTTCTCATAAACGAAATCTGAGATCGGTAGGCGTCCATCGGATGGGCGGACATATAGAATCCCAGCGTTTCCTTTTCGTAGGCGCATTTTTCTTTGATGTCCCATTCCTCGACTTTCGGCAGCGGCTGAGCGGTTTTCACGCCGTCCTCTTCTTCCATGTCGCCGAATATGCTCATCTGCCCGGCGGCTTTGTCCCTGGCAGCGCGAGCGCCGGAAGCAAAGGCGTTGTCCAGAGCAGCAATCATCGCAGCGCGCGGAGCGTGGAAGCAGTCAAACGCGCCGGCTTTAATCAACGCTTCGACAGCCGCCTTGGAAACCTTTTTCTGGTCGATGCGTTCGCAGAAATCGTACAGGTCAACAAACGGACCGTTCTGTTCAACTTCGCGGCGAATTTCCGCCCCGGCCTCTTCGTTGCAGTTTTTAATCGCGCAGGCGCAGAAATGAATTTTGCCGTCTTGAATGCGGTACGTCGGACCCATCGTATTGACGCACGGCGGAACGACTTCAACGCCCATGCGCTTGCAGTCTTCAATATGCTCGACGGTCGGGTCTTTCTTGTTAAACTGACGGTTGAGAAGGTCGCCCGTCAACAAAGCCGCCATGAACTCTACCGGATAGTGACATTTCAGATACGCTGTGATATACGCGATCATGGCGTACGCGGTCGTATGGGATTTATTGAACCCATATCCGGCGAACTTGATAATCAGACCCCAAACGGACTCGGCGTTTTCTTTTGTCATGCCGTTTTTCTGAGCGCCTTCGACAAACGCCTCGTGGTTGGCGTCGATAATCGCCTGTTTCTTTTTGCTAATCGCTTTAATAACCTTGTACGCTTTGCCCAGTGGGATTTCGCCCAGCTTGTAAAGAATCTGCATGACCTGTTCCTGATAAACCATAACGCCGTTGGTTTCTTCCAGAACTTCTTTCATGACCGGGTGAAGGTACTCCGCCGCCTGACGTCCGTGTTTGACTTCAATGTACGTGTCAACCATGCCGCCTTCGAGCGGACCAGGACGATACAGAGCCAAAATAGCGATGATGTCACGGATGTTGTCCGGCTTCATTCGCTTGAGCAGGTCGCGCATCCCGCCGGATTCCAGCTGAAATACGCCTTTGGATTCCCCGCGGCACAGCAGGTCGTAAGACGGTTTGTCGTCCAGAGGCAGGTTGTAAACGTCGAGGTCTTTCCCGGTCGTCTGTCTGATCAACCGAACGGAGTCGGTCAGAATCGAGAGGTTTCTCAAGCCGAGAAAGTCCATTTTCAGCAAGCCGGCTTTTTCGACGTCGCAGCCTTCCCATTGCGTTACATAGTCCTCTTTTCCACTGACGGTCATCAACGGAATGAATTTGTCGATAGCGTCCCCGCCAATAACGACGGCGCAGGCGTGCGTGCCGCACTGGCGCGTCAACCCCTCTGTTCTCATCGCCAGGTCGATTAAGTCGTGAAGCGTGGGGTTGTTGTCGTATATCGATCTGAAGTCCGGGCTTTCCGCCAGCGTCTTTTTGATGGTTGTATGCGGAGCGTCGGGAATTTTAGACGTACACATTGCCACCTCGTTGAGCGAGATGCCCAGCGCGCGTCCAACGTCTTTGATCGCGTTTTTCGCCGCCATCGTGCCGTACGTGCCGATTTGAGCGACGTGGTCTTCCCCGTAACGGTCTTTAACGTACTGAATAACCTCCGCCCGGCGCGCCTGTTCAAAGTCGACGTCGATATCAGGCGCCTCCGTTCGGTTCTCGTCCAGGAATCGTTCAAAGAGCAAATTGTATTCCAGCGGGCAGACGCGGCTGATGCCCAAGGCGTAACTTGTCAGCGCGCCGACGCCGGAACCTCTGGCGGTACATTCAATCCCTTTTTCCCGGGCGAAATGAACGTAGTCCCAAACGATCAAAAAGTAGTTGGGAAATCCCAGCTTGTTGATAACGTCGTGTTCTCGCTTGAGACGGTCGAGAACTTCCTGTGACAGTTTTCCGTCTTTGTAACGTTTGGGATTGTTGGCGTAGTTCTTTTTCAGACCCTCGATGCACAAGTCCCACAGGTATTCCTGAGACGTCTTGCCATCCGGCGGCGTAAAGACGGGGAAATACCGCTGACCGAGCTTCCAGTCCACGTCGCACCGCTGGGCGATTTCGTCTGACCGAGCCACAGCGTCCTCGAAGCCCGGGAATTTCTCGTACATCTGTTCCGGCGACCGAAGGAAGAACTGGTCTGTCTCCATTCGCATTCGGTTCTGTTCCGACCGGAGCGATTTCGTATTGACGCACAGGAGAATGTCCTGCACCGGTGCGTCTTCCTGTTTGATATAATGCACGTCCGACGTGGCGACAAGCGGGATGTTCATTCGCTTGGACATCTCGACCATGTGCTTCATCGCGATCGCCTGTTCGGGAATGTCGTTATTCTGGATTTCAAAATAATAGCGGTCGCCGAAAACGTCTCGATACCAGTTGGCGACTTCTTCCGCCTGTTCAATCGCGGCGCCGGTTGGAGAAATGAGCAGCTGGTTGATTTCCCCGCCCAAACAGCCGGACAGAACAATAATCCCCTCGTTGTACTGCTTGAGCAGTTCCTTGTCGATTCTCGGCTTGTAGTAATACCCCTCCAAAAACGCCAGCGACGCCAGTTTGATCAGGTTGTTAAACCCGGTCATGTTCATCGCCAGCATGGTCAAGTGGAAGTTTGACCCCTTCATGCCGCCGGTGTGAAGTCGTCTGTCGCCGGGCGCGACGTACGCTTCGTATCCCAAAACCGGGTGAATATCCATGCTTTTCGCCATCTCGTAGAATTTCAGAGCGCCGTACAGGTTGCCGTGGTCTGTTAACGCTAGCGACGTCATGCCCAGCTCTTTGGCGCGCGACAGCAGCCCGTCCAGAGTTCCTGCGCCGTCTAAAAGGGAATATTCGCTATGACAATGAAGATGGGTGAATGGTCCGGTCATGGGGGGTATTAATTAGTAATTAGTAATGAGTAATTAGTAATTGACGCAAGCGCTTCAAAAAGGGAATTGGATAATTAGCGCGAGCAACTCAAGTGTATTAAATTTTGATGTTTTGTCAAGACGCGGTAGAAGACAATAAACTACTGCCTCTTGCCTACTGCCTACTGCCTTTCCGCTCCGGCTTCCAGAAAAAATACATCACGCCGAGGTAGACGATTATGCAAACAAAAACAGTCGAAAATGCTTTTATCAAACGAGCTGTCATCGACGGGTCTTGCGGGAAAGACGCCAGCGTCTGTTTCCCCGCCGCCATCATAATAGCAGTCGCAAAGATAATACAGAGAATCTTCGGATTCAGAAGGACGGAGAGGAATGGGTCTTGCCTATCTTTTGTAACTCTCTTGTTTTCGCAGTTAGGAGTGAGGAGTGAGGAGTGAGGAGTTGGCGCCTCGTTTTCTCGCAACTCGCAACTTGCAATTTTCAACTTCCAGATTGCTCCCAAGACCAGCGTTGAGCCGCTGACGCAAATAACAGTCGTAAAAGCCAAGGCGAACTGAAGCGCTTCCGGCGGTAAGATTCGGCTTAAAATGGTGTTGGAAATCAGGTTGACGGCGGACGCGATAACAACAACCAAGGCGGGAAGTCGGACTTGACCAATCGAGTAAAAGCCGCGCGTGAGAATCGGCGTCAGGCAGTACGCCCAAACGCCGCCGCTGTAGATCGCCAAAATGTTTCCGATTCGCAGTGTGTCGTCTGACGTCGTATGTCCATGTTCAAAAAGCAGTTGGCACAAGTCAACGCCCAGCAAAAGCAGCCCGGCGGTGGCGGGAACGCCCCAGAACAACGCCAGATGAACCGCCTCTGACATATCCTTTTTAACAGCAGCGAAATCCTTTTCCGCCGCATGCTGATTAAACAGCGGGTAGACGGCTGTCGCAACGGAAATCCCGATCAAACCCAGCGGGAATTCAAACAGACGTTCCGCCAAAAAAACAGACGAGACCGTTCCTGTCGGGCAATGGAACCAGGCGGAAAGCGTATCGCAGACAACGCAAATCTGGAGCAACGACAAACCGACTGCCATGGCAACCCATCCGGAGGTCGCGCGCCGCCAGTAAACCGCGATTCTATTAAACAGACATCGTTGGAAATTATATCCGTATTTTCTCAGCGCGACAAGCTGAAGAGCCAGCTGAAGCGCCGCTGACAGACTGATAACCGACGCCAACAAGTACGCCTGTTCTTTCGGACCTCCGATTTTCGGCGCGACAGCGACAACCGCCCAGAGCCAAAGCAGGTTCATGATTACCGGGGCAAGAGCGGGCGCAAACCACGATTTCAAACCCTGCAAAGCGGAGGCGAAAATTGCTGTCTCACATATCAAAAACAGATACGGAACCATGATTAACGTCAGATTTGCTGCCAGTCGCTCGCCGGGATACAACCAAAGATATCCCAAACAGAAACCAGCTCCCAAGAGCGTTATCACCCCCAAAACGGCTGACAGCATCGTCGCCATCGCCGTTAAAAGCTCCCATGCCGACTCTGGGTTCTTTTTCCATTGCCGACAAAAGGCGGGCAGAAAACTGATCGAGACCGCCCCTTCGCCAAACAGACGCCGAAACAGGTTTGGAAGTCGAAACGCCAAAACAAATGCGTCGAAAACGATGCTGCCAGAAACGCCAAACAGAGCCGCCGTTGCAACGTCCCGGAGCATGCCCAGAATCCGGCTTACGAACGTCAAAGCGGCGTTGATTACCGTCCCGGAAAAGAGGGCCTGGCGGGAATTCTCATCAGGGTTCGTTGTCGGCAGATTAGAAGGGGTGTGGGGCATGAATGGGACTTTATAAAATATAGTCTCTTTTTTTACCAGCATACCCATTCTTTTATTTTTGTCAAGATGGAAGAGGAGGCAATAACATTGAAAGGCGGTAACGAAGCGACTAACAGGAGCGGAGTTACGCAGTTTGCCGAAGGCAAACTCTACAATATAGAACCCGTCATAACGTTCGCCTAACGGCGAATGCGTAATTCCGTTCGCTAACGCTCACTTCATTACCGCCTTCCATTCCACACGCTTCTAAAAAATTGCTCTTTTCTGATTTTGGAGTTTATGGTATAATCTTCCCCGCAATGAGTCATATAATATGCGTAGTCAATCAGAAGGGCGGCGTTGGAAAGACAACCACGGCAGTTAATCTGTCAGCGGCGTTGGCTTATGCTAACTGTCCGACGCTGCTTGTTGATCTTGATCCCCAGTGCAACGCAACCAGCGCGCTGGGAAAAACGCCGTTAGAAAATCATCCATTGGCAACAGGAAGACCGTGGAACGATTCGCTTGTCAACGCAGGCATAGAGCGTCTGGATTTGCTTCCCGGCGCGCGATCGTTGGCTGATATTCAGGCCCTCAATGAAGAGGATCCTGTTCAAACCAAACGCCTTCGAGATACGCTGACGTACGGTTTGAGCGATTATCAGTACGTTCTGATTGATTCCCCGCCCAGCGTCGGCGCGTTAACCAGAACCGCACTGACCGCCAGCGACGAAACGCTGATGCCTATTCAGTGTGAATTTTTTGCCATGGAAGGGTTAACGAGAATGGTAGAACTCATTTTTACCATCAGCAACGCCCTTGATCGCCGTTTGGAATTTGCCGGCGTTCTTTTGACAATGGTTGATTATAATTTTGAACTAACGCGCGAAGTCGAAAACGACGTGCGCGATTATTTTGGCGATGTTGTATTCCGAAACGTCATTCCCCGGGATGTATCGCTGGTGGAAGCGTCCAGTTTTGGAAAAAACATATTTGAATATGCGCCGCGCAGTCGAGCGGCGCGCGCGTACCGCGAACTTTGCATGGAGGTTATGGATCGTGGCTAAAGAAAAACGTATGGGTCGTGGTTTGGAAGCTTTATTTAATCAGGTTTCAAAGGTTACTGCAGCAGCAGACAATGTTGAAGTTCCGCAGAGATCAACATATAACGTGGATTCAGACAAGCAGAATTCCAGCGTTGTTTCTTCTACTAAGACCTCGTCTGATTCCAACGACGAACAGCAGACAGATACGATCCATTATCTGGATATTGATCTTGTCGACGCCAACCCGTACCAGCCGCGAGAAGATTTCGATTCTGAAAAAATCAACGAATTGGCTCAAAGCTTAAACGAACACGGTCTGCTTCAGCCAACGGTCGTCCGGGCAAAAAGCGATGGTCGATACGAGCTGGTTTCCGGAGAACGTCGGCTTCGCGCCGCGCTTCAGGTTGGATGGCATCAGATTCCCGCCATGATTATTCAGGTTGACGACACCGATTCGGCAATTCTGTCTCTGGTTGAAAACGTCCAACGAAAAGACCTCAACGCAATTGAGAAAGCAAAGTCATTTAAACGACTCATGAAAGCTGGAGGCTGCACTCAGGAAGAGCTTGCTAAAAGTCTTAGCCTGGATCGTTCAACCGTTGCCAATCTGATTCGTCTTCTCGACCTGCCTCAGGATTTGCAAGCCGCTATTCGGGAAGATAAAATCTCAGCCGCCCACGGTCGGGCGCTTTTACCGCTCAAAGACCCGCAACTACAGCGAGAGTTTGTAGACAGAATTATCAACGAACATCTCTCAGCCCATCAGGTTGAAGACATGGTTCGCGACTTCCTCAACAGCGAAGAAGAACCGGAAACGCCCACGGAAGACGTTGTTCCCATGCCACAGCAGTCCGCTCAATTAAAAGAATTGGAAAACGCGTTTTATTCCGCTATGGGAATGAAAGTCAAACTGTCACAGGGAACTGGCGGAAAAGGCAAGATGACAATATCCTTTAAAAATCACGATCAATTTGAACGTCTTCAGAGCGTACTCATGTCAGGCGATTTTTCTGACGTTGTTGGCAAAAAGCGCAAAGCGGCGTAAGGTTAGACAGTAGGCAAGAGGCTGTAGGCAGTAGAGAGAATTTTAAACTATTGCCTATTGCCTATTGCATTCTCACTTTTTTTCTAAAAATTTTTTCTTTTTGCAATAAACTTGTTTCCACCCGTGTTTAAGTGTTATAAGTCATTCAAAAGAGATTGAAAATCATCACACTTTTATACAAAGGAGACAAAAAATGAATCTCAAAAGATTTGCATTGAGTGCAGCGACCGCCGTCATGTTTGGTTCGTTTGCCTTTGCTCAGGGACCCGCTCCAGAACCGAAAGAAGGAGATCGTCCAGAACCCCCGCGCCCGGAAATGCGCGAAAATCAACCGGAAAATGATGGTCCTGCTATTCATCGTGAACATGGACCCAAAGAATTTCGTCACGATCGTGGCGATCGCCCGATGCCTCCTCGTGAAGGCAAAGGCGAATTCAAACCCGGCGACCGTCCGTTCCCGCCTCATATGAGACCAGATTTCAAAGAAGGCGATCGTCCTATGCCCCCTCGTCATCGTGAAGGTAAAGGCGAATTCAAGCCTGGCGACCGCCCGTTCCCGCCGATGCCGCCTCGTGAAGGTAAAGGCGAATTCAAACCCGGCGACCGTCCGTTCCCGCCTCATATGAGACCAGATTTCAAAGAAGGCGATCGTCCTATGCCCCCTCGTCATCGTGAAGGTAAAGGCGAATTCAAGCCCGGCGACCG
>JAFSMW010000178.1 GCA_017447745.1 Thermoguttaceae bacterium | reverse complement strand
GGAGGGCAAGCGTTTGGGGAGAAGCGTCTTTTTAGTCCCCCAGATAAATCTGGGGGCTACGATTTTTGAATTGTTTTTATTTCCCACGTCTAAAGACGTGGGGATAGAAACATATATATCTGGACGCTAAAAAAGGTTTCAAGACTCTTTCCTTTTTTCATGCCCCCCAATTTTGAACGCACCGCGCGCTCTTGTCGTTGGTATACTCCCCCTTCCTTACACTCTGATTGGCGCTATAATAGGAGCAATTCGTTTAATTGTTGCGTTAAGGTTTAAACGAAGAAACCCTTACACACTTTGAATCACAATGGCATATTTAGTACTCGAAGACGGCAAAGTCTTTCTCGGCGACGCATTTGGAGCGGACGGGATTCGTTCCGGACAGATTGTTTTCAATACGTGCATGACCGGTTATCAGGAAATCCTGACTGACCCGGCGAATTTCGGCAACATCGTTACCATGACGTATCCGGAAATCGGGAACGTGGGCGTCAACGCCGCGGATTCCCAGTCCGATAAACTGCAAATTTCCGGTTTGGTCATTCGTCAGCTCAGCCCGATCATGTCCAACTTCCGATCTGAGCAGACGCTGGAAGAGTACCTCAAAGCCAACGACGTCGTTGCGATTAAAAATGTCGACACCCGCGCCATTGCAAAGCATTTACGAGAATACGGCTCTATGTACGGCGTTATCGCGTGCGGAGAACGGTTGTCCGTTTCCGATCTTGTCAAACAGGCGCAGCTCGCGGCGGTTATCGCCCGGGGCGGCGATCCTGACTGCACGGCAGAACATTGCGGCAACGAAGGCTGCAAATGCGCTCAGGAAGGTCATCACTGCCATCACGACGAAGACTGCGACTGCGACGACGATTGCGAATGCGAATGCGGTTGTCACGGCGGCATGAACTTTGAAGCGTTTCCCAATCTTATTGCAGAGGTTTCCTGCAAAGAACCGTATAAATGGACTCAAAAAAGCGCCTGGATTGACGAACGTCAAACGGAAAAGCGATACAACGTCGTCGTCCTTGACCTGGGCGTTCGACGCGACCAGCTTCAGACGCTTGTCAGTTTCGGCTGCGACGTTACCGTCGTTCCGTATTCTACAACGGCAGAGGAAATTCTTGCTCTCAATCCGGACGGCGTTTTCATTTCCAACGGTCCCGGCGCGCCTTGGGTGGGCGGCATCATCGACAACACCGTCGAACAACTGGCGCAATCGGTTCCGGTTCTCGCAATTGGAATCGGTTTTCTCATGTTGGGTATGAGTCAGGGAATTAACCCCTGCATTCTCAGACACGGTCAACACGGCGTCAACATTCCGGTTCAGGACGTTAAAACCAAGCTGGTTTCTATCGTATCCAAAAATGTCGATTACGGTCTGGACGGAGACGATTTAAATGAGACGGCAGAAGAACACCCCCTGCTCAAGAACGTTATCGTTACGCACGTCAATTTGAACATTCCAGACGTTGTCGAAGGGTTCCGACATAAAATTCTGCCGATTATCGGCATCTCCTGGAATCCGACCGCGCCGACGCGTCCGCAAGACGCTCATTGCGTCTACGACGATTTTATCGATTTGATGAAATGAAAAACAAAATTGTCTCCCTAACGCTGGTATTGACAATGGCGCTGCAGGTTTTTGCAGCCGCCATGCCGGGGGAATTGTCGATTTTGGAAAACGATAATCAAAGCCGTCAAACGTTTATTGATTCTGGAACAGCGCCGTTTTTCGCGTTGGACAACACTCAAAAAGACAAACAGCTTCGATATAATTTTGATTCTCTGGAGTCTTTCTCATCGCCCTGTTTGTACAACGTCATTGTTTATACTGGACATTCTTCCATTAAAACAGATAAAGCGTTTATTCGACCTCAGATTAATTCTCCGCTTCTGATTTGATCCTTATACACGTTTAAAAGACGTGCGTCTATATCATCGTTACGTATCATTCTTAAAATAGCAATTTACAACAGGAGAAATATACCATGTCGAATAATAAGAAATCCGACGTTGAACAGAACAATCTCAACGCCAAGTCGAATAACAGCGAGCAGGAAGAAGACCCCATCGAGTCGCCGTTCTGGTTTTGGACGTGGATGGGCGGTCTGATTTTGCTGTTTATCGGATTCGGTCTGTTTCACAAATACTTCGTTGAAGACAACAGTCAGAAGGACAATGCGGCGCCAAAAGCCAACGTCGAAAGTTCAGAACCGACGACTGACCAGCCGTCAGTAACGAAGTAGAGTTTCAAGCCACTAGCTTCTAGCCATTAGCTTGGTAATTTTAGCTTCAGGCGTTAACGCTAAGAACTACAAGATTCCAAGCTAACAGCTAGAGGCTAATAGCTAACAGCTTACTTCCCCTACCACGACCCGGTTCTTGCCCGACTGTTTCGCCTGATACATGGCGGCGTCTGCCGCTGTTAGAATCTGGTCGATTGTTGTCTCTCGATTCTCGGCGCAAATCGCGCCTATGCTCAATGTAACGTTCATTCCAACCGGAACGGACGAATCCGACGTTTTCACGTTTAACGGGTGGGATTCTATCGTCTGACGAAGCGTCTCGCCGATGGCGGCGGTTTGTTCTCTTGACGTCTTGGGCAGCAGAACGCAGAACTCGTCTCCCCCGTACCGCGCCAAATAGCCCGTCTCGCCAACGGCAGAGCGCAAAAGCTCCGCGACGTTTTGCAGAACGGCGTCTCCAGCAACGTGTCCGAAATTGTCGTTGATTCTTTTGAATTTGTCAACGTCGATCATCAGGAACCCCAGCGGCCAGTCGTCTGACCCGGACAGTTCCATCTCGCCCAGCAGGCTGAACAGAGCGCGGCGATTATAGCATTGCGTCAGATGGTCGTGAAGAGCCTGACGCTTGAGCTGTTCGTTTTGAACGAGGACTTTGCGCCGCAGCAGATGCGCTTCCCGCAGAGCGCACAGACAGATGCACAGCAGCGCGCCCAGCTCGCAGCCCAACAGAATCCAAAGATTCTGCGAGACGCGGTCAGCGGTCAGAGCGCCGATGCGTTGAAGCGTCGCAACCGTCCCGATAAACAGAACGGCGGTAAACAGCAGAAATAATTTCGGAAATCTGTTAATCATAAACAACCGCGGGTTGTCAAAAAAAACGAATTATTTATAATATGGTTGAGTGAGAGGCAAGGTTTGTTCGCCTCTCGGCGAATGCGTAACTTCGCTCCCGTTGGTCGCTTCGTTACCGCCTTTCATCCCTTTGCAACTCTCTATATCCTAATTATACCGCCTTTTGAAGATATTTCAAGTAGTTTTGAATAATTCCATGAAACCGTTACTGATAACTCAAGGCGATCCCGCCGGGGTCGGACCGGAAATTTGCGCTGCGTGTGCCGTTAAAGAAATGATCAACCCGACCGACGCGCCAATTGCCGTTCTCGGCTCGGCGGCTCTGCTAAAAAAGGCGGCGGAATATTCCGTCGCCCCGGCGGACATGCCGATTTTCGATTCCATTCCAGTCGTACCATATCAGGAATTCGCCGCCGGCGCGGCAGCCGACAGCCCGGTTCAGATCGTAGACTTCGACAACGTCGACATGACCGTTCACGCCCCGGGTCGGATTTGCGCCGAGTACGGTCAGGCGTCGTTCGATTACATCAAATCGGCAATTGACTGGACGCTATCCGGTTTAGGCGCCGGAGTCGTAACCGGACCGATTCATAAAGTCGCGCTGCACCTGGCGGGAGTTCCTTTTCCGGGTCATACGGAGATGTTCGCCCATTACACCGGGGCAAAAAGCATCTGTATGGTTCTCAGCTCGTCTGAACTGACCACGGCTCTGGTAACAGCGCACGTCGGGTACAGCGACGTCCCGAAACTCATCACCCAGAAACGCGTTTGGGAGACGCTGGAAATTAACCGCGCCGCCTGGCGGAAGATACTGGACAGAGAGCCTCGCTTTACAGTCTGCGGCCTCAACCCGCACGCGGGAGAAAACGGCTTGTTTGGGAACCGGGAAGAAGAACTTGCCATCGCGCCCGCCGTTGAACAGGCGAAACAGGCGGGATACAACATCGTCGGTCCCATTCCGCCGGACACCGCATTTATTCCGTCACGGAGAATGCAGACGGACGTGTACATCTGCATGTACCACGATCAGGGGCTGATTCCCATGAAAGCGTTTGGATTCGATTCCGGCATCAACATCACGCTGGGGCTGCCGATTGTCAGAACGTCCGTCGATCACGGCACCGCTATGGACATCGCCTTCGGATCAACGCCCAGCGTCAAACCGAACTCCTACAGCATGGTCTGCGCGATCAGACTGGCGAGAAAGCTCAGCGGAGAGAACAGCTAACGCATTCGCCATAGTTTAAAGCATGAACATTTAGCCACTCTTGTATTCTTTATTTTGATTTCGTAAAATCAGAAATAAAAACAACATTTTTCTCAACGGAGAACAAACATGCCATACAATTTCGACTACTTTATCAGTTACGCCCACAAAGACAACGTATCCGAAGACGGAAAGCCAGGTTTTGTTGACGAATTCGTAGAAAAGCTTCAGAATTCACCAGAACATCGACAGATGTTCGGCGGGAAAATTAAAGTCTTTTTCGACAAGTCAGAAATTCACTCCATGTCCGACTGGGACAATCGCATTCGTTCCAGCCTCGCCAGTTCAAGATTTCTCATCGTTCTTTTGTCGCCGGGGTATTTCCAAAGCGAGTACTGCGCCCGAGAGTTCGACTGGTGGATGCAACATGAAATGCACCGTCGGGTTCTGGGAGAAGGAACCGCGCCCATGCTGATCGTCTCCGTCAACGACTTGTATAATTTTAATGTGGATCCGATTCCTGAAATCCCGCAGGATATACAAGTCAAGTTCCCCAATTGGGTCAAGCAGATTCGACAAATCCAGGCGGGACCCGACTTTGACATGCACGATCTGGATCGTTTAAGAATTGATGAGATACTTCGAGCTTTATGCGAGAATACAAGAGAAAAGTATTTCAAACAGAAAATTGCTGAGGAATCGCCAATCAACGCCGGGTATCCTCAATACAACGAGAACTTCGTCGGGCGTCGTGAAAATCTTCGCTCACTGCGTCAAACGCTTAGTACATCATGTACGACAGCCATCTCTGCGGTCAACGGATTGGGCGGGATCGGCAAAACGGAACTTGCTCTTACCTACGGGCACGCCTTTGCGTGGGACTACGAACTGGGTCGCGTTTTTGCCAAATGCGAGAATATGGACTCCCTCGAAGACGTAATTCTTTCCTCCAGTATTGCTGAAATGCACGGGTTGAAACTGGAAGGCTCTAACGAACAACAACTCACAACTTTGTATAATGCGCTGAAACAGAAGATCAAACTCATCGAGCAGCGCAATGAAGAGAAAAACGTCGACAGAACCCTTGGGACGCATATCCTGCTTATTCTGGACAACGTAAACCGGCTTGAATTGATTTCTCAAGACAGTTTGGATAAACTCCCCAAATTTTTCCATGTGATTATCACGACTCGAGAAGCCGCCAACGATTTCCCGCACATTCACCCTGAACAGGTTGAACACCTGAGCGAAGACGAGTCGGTCGAACTGCTGAGCAACCTCCGACCGTTCGGGGACGCCCCGCAGGAAGCAGTGGCGGCGCGAAACATCGCGAAGCTGCTGGACGGTTTCACATTAGCGGTCGAACTGACCGGATCTTATCTGGATATGTCTCCCCGCGTTACGTATCAAAAACAATACGAACGCCTGAGAACGAACATCTCAGACACGATGGAAACGATGGTGGACAAAACGCAAAAACTCCGACGTCATCAGGCGGAATGTATTTCGGCAGTCTTGGAATCCTCGCTTTCAGCTCTT
>JAFSMW010000177.1 GCA_017447745.1 Thermoguttaceae bacterium | reverse complement strand
ATTTGCGAAGTCCAGCAGAATCACGCCGTCGTCAGCCGTAAAAGTACCGTTGCTTTGCATAACAAACAGGTCGTAATCTACGCCTGCTTCTGCCCCGTCGGCATACTCGCCGAACTCAAACCACGCAACGCCGTTTGAATCTGCGGTCGCGCCTGCAAAGGTGATATTGCCAGTAATGTCGGCTTCCCCGATGGAATTGCCGGGCGAGAAAACCGAGCCGTTAAAAACTTCAATATTGCCAGCAAAGTACCCCTTGAAATCCAACTCGCCGGAAGAAACCGTCAAGCTGTCAGCAGTAACTTTATTATCAGCGCCTGCGTAGAGTTTCAAAGCAACGTCGTTTGCGGTATCAACTGTGATTTTCTGAGCGGTAATCGACCCGATAAACGTTGACTCATCGCTGTTATTAAGCGTTAAATTACCAGTTATATTCAAAGTAGCGGAAGCATTTTCGTCGACCACAGCGAGGTTATAGAGCGTTGAAGCATTGCCAATACTCAAGGACGTACCATCAGCCAGCGTAGTCGCTCCGCCGGTTTGAGTAACCGCCCCGGATAAGGTCGCCGTTCCAGCAGAAACGAGAATATCGCCAGCGCCGGAAATATTAGGCGTAATAGTCGCGTTTGAATTGTTGAATTCCAGAGTTCCGCTATTAGTAACAGCGCCCGTTCCCAGCGTACCAGCGCCGGTGAGTTTGAGAATACCATCGGAAATCGTCGTTCCATCGGTATAAGTGTTAGCGCCGGAAAGCGTCAATGCGCCTTCGCCAGTCTTGTTTAATACGCCAGTTCCTGAAATTACGCCGGACTGAGTAAGCGTTAAGCCGGACGCAACATTAAATTCTGTATCAGCGCCTAACGCTATTGTTCCTGTATGATCAGCTTCTGACGCTCCGCTGCGTTCAGACAGGAACAGAACGTCTCGTTTATCCAAACCGTTGGTCGTCCAGTTTTTATCGAGCGCAAAAACGTCGGCGTTGGAAATATCGTAATTGTAATTCGCAGACGATTTAACAACCAAGTTCTTATATAAGTGATGAGAATAAGAAGTCGTATAGTTCGCGCCCTCGAATTGGAAGTAGTTCCCCGTCAACGTTTTTGAGATTTCTTGTATAAGCTCATCATTGAAATAAATTTGAATCTGTGATGCGGAGGAACCGTCAGCAGGAATCGTATACTGAACTCTTACATCAATATAACCGTCAGCGCCTGGAGTAACGCTGTCAGTAGCAATACTAGAGTTTCCATTAAAAATTTGATATGCACCAGAACGTCGTAAAAACAATCCTATGCCGGAACTTTTATTTACATGTGCAGTACATCCACTTGAGTCGACGCCAAATATAAAAGCAGCCCAGTTATCGCCGCCTATATTGTTTGAGTCTGGAAATACTTTGAAACTAATTTCGTTCGTTCTTCCACCTTCTTCAGCAGGAGTTGACGTTCCAAGATTTGAACCAAAGTCGTAAGCTGGAGAAATGTGAGTTTCATTATTAGATTTTCTAGCTGCAATGAGAAGATTTTCATTAGGATTACGAATCTGAGCTGTCCATTCAGATCCACCACCAGTCTTGTTGTAGTTAATTGGTCCAAGAAGCCCGCCATTGAATCGATCTTCCATGTCATTGGAACGTGTATTTATGTTAGGGTATGCTTGTCCAGCATTATCTATGACATGGAAATTATCGGAAAAGAATGTGGTGAGTTGATCAGATGGAACGATATCTGCTGGCGCAACGCCAACGAATCCCCAAAAAGAAAGCAATAAACAGACCGTCAAAATAGCAACATTATGTACAATCCGCCCGCGTGTTAAAATGCGGGGGGGGGGGCAGAATGAACGGTTTTTAGATTTAGCCATTATTTTACTCCTTCTCTAGTGGGTAAAACTGGTAAACGGTTATTGAAACGACTTTTGCGGCGGTACGTCCCGGCGCAAAAATAATATCGCTTTATTACATTAACCATATTATACACTCAATTTGGCAATCGTGAAGCGCTAAATGGGAAAATTTTTGAAAAAAAGTGAAAAATTTTGGGAAGTTAGAGAAAATAGAGAGTAAAAATGGATTGGAAGGCGGTAATGGAGCGACCATCGGGAGCGGAATTACGCATTCGCCGTCAGGCGAACAAAACCGAGGGGCGAAGCGCACGCGAACTCCTCCGCATCTCCGCGGCTCCGCGTGAGATTTTTTTGGCGGCTGATACAGCCGCGATCCAGTTATTCGAGCGAGCTTTCCTGCGAAAGAGGTTTTCGGAGGCTTCCGCCGCAAGCGTTCTCCAATTAATTACTTTGCGTCCTTTGCGATCTTTGCGGCTTAAAATTACTTTGCGAACTTCGCGAACTTTGCGTGAGGCTTCTTATGCGGGCGAAACGCCCGCGAACCGGGCTCATCCAAGGTTTTTAGCGGGTCATTGGACAAGGCGGCGTCAAGCCGCCGCACTCCCCCGACGCAAGCGCACTCCCGAGATGTCACGCTTGCGTCCCTACTCCCTACTCCCTACTCCCTACTCCCTACTCCCTACTGCCTACTGCCTCCGAAACGGCATAACCAGCGTCTGACCTTCGATCTTCTTCAAGTACGCTTCCATGGCTTGAGCGTCCATTTTCGTCTTGCTCCAGCTGGGGGTAAGATACGTGTCAACGAACGGAACGAACGTCGCTTCGGTCGCGGTCAGGTTGGCGACGGCGT
>JAFSMW010000176.1 GCA_017447745.1 Thermoguttaceae bacterium | reverse complement strand
TCCACCCACTTTATATCGGCGCCGCAGGACGCGAAAACCGTCATGAGCTTTTCAATTTGAAGAGCGCTTTTCTGAGCGATTTCGACAGCGACAAACATGCGAACCAGTTCTTTGAACTTGGGCATATTGATTCTCCTTTGGCGGCCAGGGGTGCATAAAAAAACGGAATCAGAACTGTTCCGATTCCGTATTCCGTATTATTTTATTCTGTTGTTGTCGTCAACCTTGACAACGGTTGGCTTATGCGAATGAGCGGCAGAGTCTGAGTAGTTGGCGTACGTTATAATCACAACTTTATCGCCGATATAGCCGTTTCTGGCGGCAGGCCCGTTGAGCATAATCGTGCCCGACCCGGCGGGGGCTTCGATGGCGTACGTAATAAGTCGGTCGCCGTTGGAGCAATTGAGAACGTGAACTTGCTCGCCAGGCAGAATGTCGGCGGCTTTGAGCAGGTCGGAATCAATGGCGATACTGCCCTCGTAGTCCAGTTTCAGCGCGGTTAACGTAGCGCGGTGGATTTTCGATTTGAACATGATTCTTTCCATGGGAAATACGCTCCTGATCAATCAACGGTTTACCGGAAAATGTCAAACTACCGTCCAAACAATCCTTGACGGTTTTGACTATATATTATTTTAGCACAATTGCACTTTGACGCAAGAGGGAGCAAAAAGCTCCCTCTATAATTATTTAGATTGTCCTTCTTGAGACGCTTGCGTAATTACTAATTACTAATTACTAATTTTACTTCCCTACCACTTTCCGCAGATAGTCAATGCTTCTGGCGGCCTGGTCGAGGGATCCGCATTCAACGGAAAGGACGATGTCCTGCGGCAGGGGTCGGATAATAGCGACAATCTTTTCCCAGTCGATAACGCCGTCTCCGCAGGCGCAGCCGACAGCCGTGCCCATCACTTTGCCGCGTTCGGCGTTGGACTGTTCCACGGAAATGTCTTTGGCGTGCATGTGGATAATGCGACTCTTGAACCGCTCTACCTGCTCGACCGGGTCCAGCCCGCCCAGATAGGCGTTGCCAGTATCGAAGTTGGCCCCAATATACGGCGAGTCTACCAGATTGAGGATTCGTTCGTACTTGTCCGGCACGAGAGAGTACGTCTGATGGGTTTCCAGCCCAATTTTGATTCCGCGGCGGGCGGCGACTTTCGACGCTTCCATAATCGAGTACTTAATCAGAACGAAGTCTTCCTCTTCGGTCGTCCAGGTCTGTTTGTGTCCTTCGTGCGTGTTGATAATCGGCGCGCCGCATTCTTTGGCAAACCGAGCCGCCTGTTTGAGGTATTCCACCGCAATTTCCGGCTTGGACAGCTGAGAGTGGGACGACAGCGCCGACAGTTTCAGCCCGGCGGCTTCGACGGCGTCGCGAACGCGGAACGGGTCGTCCAGCATCGAGACGCTATGGAAATATCGCGCTTCTGACAGCAATTCGCGTCCCCAGTGAACCATCGGCTCGATGTACTCGTAACCGAGTTCTTTGGCGAACTGAACGCCCCATTCAAAACTCTTGTGGCTGGTGCGAACCGCTTCCAGATTTAATCCGATTCCAATTTTACCCATTGTTTTCTCCTTGGCAAATGTAGGGGGTGGGATTGATTTAAATATCGAATGGCGAGCCGGGGTGCGAGCCGCACGGGCGAGTGGATGAGGTTTTGCCTCCGAAAAAGCTGGCTTTGGCGCCAACCACTTCCAATCAGGAACCGACCTTGTCGGTGCGTAAGCCCCCGGAAACGGGCTGTCGTTTCTACAATTATACGAAATACGCCCGAAGAACCATTTGAATTACATTATACCATAGAACAAAATAAAATCAATTGTCTATTTTTGGGAAATTTATTGTGATTTTTGAGCGTTTCGTAGAATACATGGTTCTGCCGTAATCTGGAACCAAGCTTTACTGGATGCGTCTGTAGTAGTTTCCCAAATCTTCAACAACCGGTTTCCAGCCGTGCTGTTCCAGTTTGGTCAGGAACTCATTAAAGCTGTCAGCAATTTTGATTACGAAGAAGATATCGTCTCTCTTAAAGCCCAGCAAGCTGCGCCAATGCCACCAGGGGAGATTCTCTTTAAATGGCCACAAAAATTCATATCGGTAAATTCCGCCGCTGTTTGCGTTATAAACCAGAAATCCTTCATCGTCTCCGCATTCCAAGCCGCCGGTTCCCTGACCAAAAATGTAACAGTTCTCGACAGGAAAGCCTAACCGGTCTTCACGAAGCGGCTTAAACGGAAATCGAATATTGAAATCGCCGCGTTCGTACACGACGTTTTCGTTCTCTTTATCGTCAGGAAACAACCGGTCAACGGTTACCGAGTCGTTATCAAAGACTTCACGATAGAAATAGAGAACGCTCTGGTCAACTGCCTCGCCGTAACAATTCTCAATCTCCTTCAGTTCATCAGAATCCAAGATATCGTCTGCGTTTTCCGATAAGTTATCGCCGCCTGTCATTTCGGACAGCCCAAGTTTATTCAGCAGTTCGGAAAACGAATCCGCAACCTTAAACGTCTCGACAAACGGGCTTTGATAATAAAAGCCCTTCTTCTCCGGAATATACAGCAGAACTTCATTGGGCGGATTGTTTTGATCGTCCAGCCGCTGTGCAATCATAAACGCGTTCCCGTATGGTTCTGGACTGAAAAACGCCAGACCAATTTTCGCATAGAAATCGTTGACGTTTTGTATTGAATTCTGATACGGACTAAAATGCAAGTCGTTGTTCTCAATTTGTTCAAAAGTGTTTTCAAAGAACGACTTCACATCTTGCCTGTCGTCGGCGCTGAGCGTTTCCAAAAAATCGGCGTAAGATAAAGACATTGGCGTTCTCTCCTATAGTAATAGAAAACATTCTCTCCCTATTCCACGTACAAAACCCAGTCGGCGTCGTTGGGCTTTTTCGGAAGCGCGACGGTTCCGGATTCTGAAACAGTCAGCGTTACCGGCGATTGCTGAGCGCCCGTTTGCGGGTCAAACCAGACGGCTGTTACAACGCGCCCGGGAGCGAGGTTCGCAAGCGTTCCGGTTTCCGTTCCAGTCGAATAGAAATAGAAAACGAATCGCTTTGCCTGTTCGTGAGCGGCAACGTAAAAGACCTTGGCTCCCGGCATGAAACGCATGTCCCCACCGGAAAATTCCGGGACGAGTTTCCACCATTCATGCTCGATCAGGAACTTTTTCAGGTATCCCATCTGAATGGCTGAGGGAAGCTCTAACGCCTCTGGCCACTTAATAGCTTTGTCTTCCGGCGTAACAGCTGAAACGCCGTCGTGCCGGGACGTTGTGTTCATGTCGTACGTACTTTGATAAAGCCAAATATCCTCCGCGCCGTAGCCGTAGCCATATAGCCCGGTTAGATACGCATACCAGCCTTGGGCGCGGGCGCCAAAGTCCTTTGTCCACAAATAGCAGTATTTGCCCTCGTATAAAACCGCAGGCTTGCCCTGTCCGTCGTTCCAGAAATCTTTCGGAACGCTCAAGTCAAACGGCTGATCAAGCCGCCGCGACCACTGAACGGCGTACCACGTATGACCAGGGACGTTTTGGAACAGAGACGCATGAACGTTTTTCCCGTTCCCGGTTCTTGTAACATGCCCGGCGTTTTCCTGATGAGCGGTAATCGGATGACGATACGGGTCGTATTGATACAGCCACTGACAAACCTTGACATACGGGTTGTTGTTACGGTCGAACTTGCCGTAGAAATCGTCGTCAACTTCCTGCCCCAGCGTCCAGAGAACCGGGTACGCGCTGTACCGGGCGACCCAGTATCGGGACAGCCGTTCCAGATAGGCGTCGTTATGCTCAATCGCCTTCATCTCGTTCGGAAAGAAGAACTGTGCGTTGGCGTGTACGAGTCCCTTTTGAGCGATGTACGCGAAGTACTTGTCCATTTTCTGGAACCCTTTGACGTCGCTGGCGGTGATTCCGTCTGAATAATCTATCCCAATTTTGTCCGGGTCAGACAGATAAACGGAAATGCCGATCGGTTCAGACTGATAGACCGTAAATCCCTGCTCAACGCGGCGGTCGACAATCGCCTTGAAATGCGAATTCGTTTTCAACTTGCCAGCATGAGGCCCCGGCTCGTCGAATTCCTCTTTCATCATACTCCAGTGGGTGTCGCCCAGATAGAAAAACGGCGTTCCATCGGCGTAGACGAAATACTTCAAGCCGTCGCGAGTTGTAACAAACCCGCGGCGATAGATTTCCAGATCGCCGTCGTACGGAACCGCTTTGAGACGTCCCGTCTGACGGTTCAGACCCGCGTCGTCCGGCGTGCACGAGGTTTTATACGTCCAAACGCCCGGCTCCGTTGGAGCGAATCGAACGCGCCAGACTTTTCCGCCGTCCCAAAAGGCGGGAACCGTCAAAGCCGTCCCCGATTCAGAGGTAAACACGACGTCGAGCGTTACGTCGTTAAACGCCTGCGCGTCTGTCCAGTCTTTTTGAGACTGGAATTCAAATTCCGTCGCCGTCCAGACCGGAACAGTTCGTTCTTCGCCCAGACATACGGAAACAATCGCGGATAAAACAAACGATAACAGGATATAGCGGGTTTTCATAATGGGTCTCCGTGGGTAAGTTGCGAGTTGCGAGTAGCGAGTTGCGAGATTGTTCACTTTGAGTTCTCGACGCTAACTCCTAAATCAAATTAATTCTAACAGAATTAAAAGCCGTGTCAAGATATAGAAAGGCGAGCCGGGTGCGAGACGCCCGGGAAAATCTCACGCGGAGGCGAGGAGATGCGGAGGATGTTCGCGAAGAAAACGTAATTACGCATTCGCCGATAGGCGAACGGAACGATGAGAAGTGTGGATACCAAATCGACGAAGCGAAAAACCTCCTCTGGATGTAGCCCGTCCTCGGGCTACGTTGCCGGTACAAGAAAAATCATTTTCGCAGGAATGCCCGCCCGAACAACTGGATCGCGGCTGTGTCAGCCGCCAAAGAAACCTCACGCAAAGTCCGCAAAGTTTTAAACAAAAAAGCGGAAGGTTCCTCCCGCTTTTAAGCGTAACTGCGCTCACTGAGTTCGCTTCGTTACCGCCTTTCAATTATTTCGTTTCCTCACGTACAGCAGCCCAGCCGCGCCGAGAACCATCAGCGCCCACGTCGACGGTTCAGGTACGCCAGAGCCGGGTTCGGGAGTTGGATCAGCGCCGAGACCAATCAAGTACAGACCGTCTGTTCTGCCTACCAAGTCAAACATGTCTGTGAACGTCGGCGACAGCCAGGATGTGTAATTTTTACCGTCTTCAAACGAGTCGTTTGCCACCAGCAGATAATCTACGCCAGCGGACGCCCAGTCCGCAGCGTCGTCGTTTGCAAAGTCCAGCAGAACAACGCCGTCAGTCGCATTAAAGAGGCTGCCAGTTCCGAGAACAAGAAGGTCGTGATTTTCGTCCGCGCCGGTAAAATCGCCGAATTCAAAGTACGCAAAGCCCTTTGAATTGGCGGTATCGGTTATAAACGCGATGTTGCCGGTGATGTTGGCTTCTCCGATGGAATTGCCGGGGGAGAAGAACGCGCCGTTGATAACGTCAAGATTGCCTTCGTAATAGCCTTTGAAGTCCAGCTCGCTGTTGGAAACCGTAAACTTGTCAGCAACAACTTTGTTTTGCTCGTCTGCATAAATTTTCAGCGTGCCGTATCCGGTCTTTACAATTGACCCAGCTTTAATCGACCCGACGAACTTTGTCATAACGGAGTTGTCAATCGTCAGTTCTTTTCCAGATGCGTCAACAGCGGCGGCTTTGGCAACTTGACCGTCGTCGTTAACGCTGCCACCGGAAAGATTGTACAGCGTCCCGCCTTCGGACAAAGCCAGCGTACCCGATTCAACCGTTGTAGAGCCGGTATATCCAGGGGCTTGAGTCAGCGTGAGCGTTCCCTCGCCGCTTTTGACAACGTTGCCAGCGCCAGAAATAGCATTGCTGACGTTTTGATTTGAATCGGGCGCGAATTCCAGCATCGCGTTGTCAGCAATTGTAACAGCGCCGGTTCCCAGCTTTCCAGCTCCGGCGACAACCAGCTTTCCTTCTGAAATTGTTGTCGTACTGTAGCTGTTTTGCTCGCCGGTCAGCGTCAGCGTACCCGCGCCGGTTTTGATCAATCCGCCGTCGCCGGAAAGAACGCCGGAAAGCGTAATTGAATATCCCTCTTCCGGTTTGAACGTAACGCGATCGCCACCCGTTCCGGTCAATTCCATATTGAGGTTGGACGTCCAGTCGCCTTTGTTTGCCGTCAGAGTAGATGCGCCAGCTGTGATGGTTCCCTTTTCGAGTTTGATCACGTATCGACCTGAGCCGCTTTCTATTGCCATAATTCCACCAGTTCCAACGTTGAGCGTTCCGCCGGTCATGACGTACGTTCCGACCTGCTGATCGTCTCGGGCGTTGAGATTCATACGTCCGACATTGATAGTTCCTCCGGACTGATTGAGCGTTCCAGAGCCGTCAACGGCAAACCATAAACCGGTCTGTCCGTCGTTGTCGTTGTAATTGGGAACGTTAAGATCGCCGTCTGTCATATTGTATGTTACCATAGCGTAAGAATAATGACCTAAAGCCATGTTTCCGTTGACGGTAAATGTACCGCCCGATTGGTTGATGATTATATCGCCAGCGTTGGCTGCCTGGCAGAAGTAGGCGTTGTTGCTTACCGTAACCTTGGCGGAATCTTGAAAGTTTATCGTTCCATTATGATACGCAAACATATCAGTGAGAGAAACGTCGCTGACTCCCTTAAATGTTACAGTTCCTGCGGCGCCTTGAAAGCCATTCTGACGAATGCCAATTTGTAAGGTTCCAATTGTGGTTTTACCGCCGCTGAATTCAATCAAAGAATCCGTGCGAAGGATGTCTAAAGTCCCAAACGACGCCGTTCCTCCTGTTTGATACAGCTTGCCTGTTCCGTCCCAACCGACGGTCATGGTGTTATCGGCTCTGAACGAACCGGAATTGATATTGAGAACGCCTACGTGATTTCCCCAGTGTCCAAGACGATGGTCGTCGCCGGTAAACGTTGCAGATCCGCCGTCGACGGTGAATGTGTATGTATCACTTCCATTAGCTTCCCGGAGAACCAATTGCGTTCCCTGCACATTTCCGCCGACTTGGACGTTTACCGTCCCGCCCGCCATATCAAAATACCCGCAATTAACGGATCCCTGAATATTCCAGGTTCCAGAATTGGTTTTATGGATTCGATAAACGCTGCTCTCATTTGGACCTCCAATAGCTCCCGTTGTCGTGAACGACGAATCTGTAACGTCGATAGACATTTCTGCGGTCTGAGTAACGTCTCCAATAAAGCTGTTGTTTCCGCCCGCAGACTGGAAGGTTCCGCCGTTGGCGTAAATGTGTCCTGTAACATTTTGCAAATTCCAGATTTGCAACGTACCGCCATTGAGGTCAACGCCGTTAATCGCATTGAGCGAGTTGACGTTGTTTTGCCCTACGACTTGACCAGCTGTAATAACGATTTTCCCCACGGCTGACGAATCGTTCATGAACAGCAACATTCCGCTGCCGACTTTGGTAATCGTATACGGGGCGTCAGCGGAAATCGCAGCCTGCAGTTCCAGACGGTTGGTATTGTTAATCGTAGAATCGCCAAGGACGTTCATCGTACCATAAACGTAGCTAATTGCAGAACCTGTACTGACAATCGCAGCGTTTTCGCCGTCGTCGGCAATTTGAGGATTCGTAACAGTCGAATCATTCAAAATATACGTATCTGCGTTCGCGAACTGAACTGTCGACAACGCCAACGCGATAAACAGGACAAAAAAATTGTTTTTCATAATAACTCCTTTAAAAGAGGCTGTGCAAGAACAGCCTCTAAAATTTTAATCTTTCGCAAGTGAAAATTTTTAGAAATTACATATTTGTTCTATAGGTTGCATTTATCAAGTTGATAAATTGAAATCGCATTGAAATACAGTTTTTCGACTCTAATATGCCTGGATTAGCTACTCTTTACTGAATTTTACCGCGCTTTACTCCCTATAATTTGAATCCAAGTGTAAATTAATCTTCCATGTCGTTGGAGCGAATATTTATGTTATATATGCCTGTACAGCATTACCTATGACATGGAAGTTATCGGAAAAGAATGTGGTGAGTTGATCCGATAGAACGATATCTGCTGGCGCAACGCCAACGAATCCCAAAAAAGAAAGCAATAAATTGACCGACAAAATAGCAACACTATGTACAATCCGTCCACGTGTTAAAATGCGGGGGGGGGGCAGAATGAATAATCTTTAGAATTAACCATTATTTTACTCCTTCTAATGGGTAAAACTGGTAAAAGGTTATTGAAACGACTTTTGCGGCGGTACGCCCTGCGCAAAATGAAATATCGTTTTTATACATTAATAACATTATACCCTCAATTTAGCATTTGAAAAGCGGTAAAAGGGAAAATATTTGAAAAAAAGTGAAAAATTTTGAGAATATGGGGGGAATGGAGGGGAAAAAGGTTTGGAAGGCGGTAATGAAGCGACCAACGGGAGCGGAATTACGCATTCGCCGGAACGGCGAACAAAACCGGGTTGCGAGACGCCCGGAAAATCTCACGCGGAGGCGCGGAGACGCGGAGGAGGGGGGAGTTTTAAAAAATTTCTTTGCGATCTTTGCGTTCTTTGCGGCTTAAAAATTCTTTGCTGCGAAATGCGATATTTCATCCTTCGAACAAAGCGTAACTACGTTCACTACGCGAACTCCGTTACCGCCTTTCATTAATTAATCGGCGCTAATCCGTCTAATCCGTTGAATCCGTGTGCGGACGACCTGCACATAACCATCGGGGATGAATTACAACCGTTTCTCCCGGTTTGAAGTCGCGTTCAATTGTCGGTTCGGCGCTGTTGCGCGTTTTGCCTCTCGTCCAGCCATCGGGAACAGTTTCGCCGCCAAACGGATCAACCAGCCGCAGACGCCCGCCCTTTTCAGACGTAACGCTCACTCGAACGACTTTCCCGTCTTTCATTTCCGCAGAAAGGAGAAAACAGCCTTTGGCGCGGAGATTCTCAAATTTCGCGTCCGCGCCCGTCCAGTTGGGAAACACTTTTACAAAGCCGTGATCGCATTGAATTAACATCGACTGAATGAACTCCATCGCGCCGATTTTCTCTACGCCGTGGTAGCCGTCGTGAAGATGAAAGTTCTTCTGACCGAACTTTCGAATCTGGTTTGTTTTGAACGCGTCGATGATTTTCTCAGCGGGATAGCCGGCGCGAATAGCCATTGCGAACAGCTTGGGCGTCTGGTTGATGCACGTCCAGACGGTTTTGGGCGCCAAGGCAATGTTGCCGTCTACCGTATTGACCGCAAGAGCGCGGAACTCGTCTGTTACATCAAAGGCGAAAACTTCTCCGGGAATGACGCTTTCCATATTGAGCGCGTTTCCGCCAGAGGGATTGGCTGAACCGTTGGCGTTTTCCACGCCGGAAAGCATCTTGACGGGCGCGCCGTTAATCGAATAGACGCCGACAGCCAGATCGGACAGATGTTCATTAAAGTCCTTCCAGGCGGCGACCTTGTCAGGGGGAACCTCAATGCCGATTTCGCTCAGAATCGGGGCGACGTCGACCAGCGTTTCAAAGAGATGTTTTACGCTGCCCAGCGCCGGCGCGCTGTTCTTCTGCAGACCGCTGCCCTCCCAGTGCGAATCCCAGACGTTGTACCGGTACGAGCCGTCCGCGTGCGTTTCCTTTTCACACCACGCAATAAAGAAGTTGGCGGTTTTATCGAGAAGGGGAAAGACTTTTTTCAGGTACTTGCGGTCGAGCGTGTATTCCCAATGGGTACAGAAGACGGCGCACTGAAACGCCCCGTCGGAAACCTGACTCCACAGGCTTTCGTCGCTCTCGGGGGAGACGCCCCACGGTCCCAGCGACACAGGGAACAGAGCCGCGTCGTCGATGCCGTCGGCGAGATCAGGGCGGCTGTCGAGATACGCCCGGGTGTTCTTGTAGTAATGTCCTTTGCAGCGGTCAAGATGCTGAAGGTTCTCTTTGGCGTTGCGGACGGCGCGGGGAAGATAGTCCAGAAGCGGGTCTGGCAGCGCGTCCGCCGCGTCACACCGGTTTGACGCCCACGCGCCGTAACAGGTCGCCACGTAATTGTAGTTCAAATGGAAGTCGTTATGCCAGGAGGGGTTGTCGGTCGTAACCCAGATTCCGTACAGTCCCGGGGGAAGCTTTCCCTTGCGGACGCACGACCCGAGCAGATAGACCTGTCCGTACCAGAACGATTCCAGCTCCTTGTCGCTCAGGGCGATGCGGGACTTGCCGTACCAGTCCGTCCACCAGTTTTTATGATCAGCTTTGAGCTTTTCGAGTTCCGCCCAGGTGAATCGCCGATCCGGGTTCGCCGCCACGATAATCGCAAACGGCTCGCCAGCGCGAATCGTTAGCTTGGCGCTCGCGTCCTTTTTGCCGTCGGGCGTTTCGATCTGCGTCAGCTGGGCGCCCAGTGCGCTTACGGCTGCTGTCGCGCTGACAACCCACCCGCGAGAGTCGGTTTCAGGAAGAAGATTAACCGTCGAACGCCGAACCCAAAAGCCGTCATCGGATTTGCCGGAATCTGTCGGAAAGGACTTCTGATTGTGAACGACAAGCCGGACGTTCCAGACGTCGTCCGAGTCAGAAACGCCTGTTATGACGAACACGTCTTCCGTCGCTGTTACAAAACTTTCAAGCTGAACCGTCCCCTTGCCGAAAACGCCCTTCGTCTTGAGCGCTGCCGTGGGAAGGTCAAGCTCGTCTGTAGACTCGACCGTCGGGGTTTCCGGCTGAATTATGAGGTCGGCGAAGGACATCGGACCGATATTGTTATCGGCGTATCCGATAGACATGTCGCCGCAGCTCCACAAATCGCCACGCGTCAGGACGAAGAATTTTCGGTTCACGTCCCCGCCGTTAACGACGCCCAGCGACCCGTTCCCGAGCAGCGCCGCCGTCGGCAGCGACCGGTCGTACGACGTCCCCGGACTGGCGCTCTTCCAAACGGGATTGAACTCCGCCGGATTCGGGAACTCGACTCCCGCGGCAAAAGACGTCAAAACTGCTAACAGAGCAAATACGGTAATATGAGTTATTAAAGGGCGTTTCATTTTTTGACATTGCAAAGCGAAAGAGGCTTTATTAATTTGTAAAAAAAATATGTGAGCGATAAGCAGCGAATCGGGAAGAACTTAGTGTATCTGTGAAAAGATGGACAAGGCGGCGCCTATGGGCGCCGCACTCCCCGACGCAAGCGTAAAACATTGTGTTATGACTACGTCAACTCCTCACTCCTCACTCCTAATTCCTAACTGTCAAACCACAGAGTTGCCTATTCTTTATATTCTCCCGTTATCGCTTTCCCGGACGTGCCGAGAGAGCTAAGCGGGCGGACGGTGAACGAAAGCGTCTTGTTGTGGGGCAGTTCCGCTTTCGGAATGGTTAGCTGTGTAACGCCGCCGTTCGGTTCGCTGCCGATTCCAAAATTGACGCCTGACGCGTAGACGGATTTATAAATCGGATTCGCCCCTTCTCCACTACTGATAGCGACTTCGTAGGCGTAAACGCGCGAATCGGGGTTGGCGTTGGCAAGCGGAATCGTGAGTTTAACGACAGACGTGGCGGGTTTGCCTTCTTCCGTCGGGACGTCTGCGCTTTCAATTAGCAGTTTCGCGCCGCTCTGGAATTGCGGTTCGCCGATAACCTTTTTCATCTCGCTGCGTATAAACGGGTGCGGATTGAATTTGTTCATCGGCAAAATCCAGTCAGAACCGAGAATCGCGCCAGCGCCAGCGGTAAACTCGCGCCGCTGAATGACAAGCATGTCGTTATACACGCGGACGACAAAACCCTGCCGCCCTCTACCCGTCTGATCTCGCCCGTCGATAGCGGCTTTTGTAATCCAGCCGTCTCCCACCAGAGCGCCGCAGCCCCGCGGTTCGCAGGACGCGCACTGAATTATAGGAAGCCGGTTTTTATAAAGAGCTATAATATTCCAGTTTGTTACGCTCCAGTGATTGTGTCCGAAGAACGAAACGGCGCCGACGTGCCTCATCAGCTCTTTTCGCACGCCGTAGGAGGGACGTCTGTGCTGAATGTAGAAATAGGGATGAAGAGGGTCGCGCCCACTGTCCCAGTTCTTTAACGCGGCTACCGCCTCAGCGTCGCTGACGCCCCAGTTGCGACCGAAGAAGTGATACCCTTTGACCTCTTTATGCCAAACGGGTTCGTACTTCTCGCCCCAGATGCGCTGCCAGTTCGCCGCCATGTCGGTTTCCAGAACGTGGCTGGCAAACTGCTCCGGGTCTGGATAGCGGTTTTTGACAAAATCGCCGTAATGAGCGCCCTCGACGTCGTGATTCCCTGTTACAAAGAGCTTGACCGGCCCGCTGTTGACATTTCCAAAGACTTTGCGCCACGCCGCTGCGTGAAACGCCATCTCTTGAACCTGTCCGCGGTGCGCCATGTCTCCGCAATGCATGACTGCGTCAACGTTCTGCTCCTTGAAGTATTTCAGCGCGGCGACGAGGTACTTATCCGGCCAGTTGGCGCCAAGACGATTGCCTCTGACCGTAGTTCTCAAATGCGTGTCGCTGATAACGCCGAAAACCAGGTTCGGCTCGCCGTCGTGCTGCCAGCCGGGAGGCGCTGCGAAAAGCTCGCCGCAAAACAGCGAGCCAAACGCGCCAAACGTCCCTTTAAGAAAATCTCTGCGTTTCATCATTGACTACTCCTCAATGATTACGCGGAATCCGACGTTATAGACTTTCTGCCAGGGCTGGTACGGGAATCGGACGCTGGAGCCGGCGGAAACGGGTCGGTTGTTCCAGCTGCCGCCGCGGGCGACTTTCTTCGTTCTGTCTGACCCCGAGTTGCGGCCGTCGTCGTCTTTGTACGGATACGGCTTGTAGTCGGAGCGAGTCCATTCGGAAACGTTGCCGACCATGTCGTACAGACCAAAGGCGTTGGGCGAACATTGCTTGACGTAATCGACGGTAAACCAGTTGTCCTTGTAACGGTCGTCGCGAAGCGGGAACGTCTTGGATTCCGTATGCGGACGTCGGCGATGAATCATGCTCCCGCCTTCCCACGTCGTGTACGTGTTGTACAGGTCTGCGTCGGCGAGGTTCGCCCATTTCGTCCAGTCGGTGTCCCAGTCGCCGTAGAAGAACTGTTTGTCGCTGCCGGCGCGCGCCGCCCATTCCCACTGAGCTTCCGTCGGGAGCGCGACGTTCTTTCCAGAGCGTCCTTTAAGCCACTTGCAGAAGTTCGTCGCTTCAATCCAGGAGATTCGGGAAACGGGCTGAAGCGGGTGGTTGGCGATGTATCCCGGCGTTGTGTGGTCTTTGCCGTCTTCGCGATTGTAACGGGTGTCGTGTTCCGGGTCGAAACATTCGTACTGTTGGTTGGTAATTTCCGTTTCAGACATCCAGAACGGCTTTTTGATTTCCACCACAGCCCGGGCGCGTTCGTCCGGATAGCCGTCTTCAGAACCCATGATGTACTTCCCAGCCGGGACTTTCACCATCGTTATATAGACGTCGTTGCCGGCATGGTCTTTTCCAAGATTGATTTCCATCTTTTCCCGGACGTTTCCGCCTGCCAGCTTTGCCGCTGCAGACCGGCTCATGGGCCAGTTTTCCACCGTGAGGTTGTCCGGCTGAACGAACGGCTGAGGCGGCGGAATAATCGGCTCGATATTGCTCTCTCGAGCGGCGAGCGACTGACGATATTCCTCTTCCGGGTTGTCTTCAATGCCTGCGTAGAGCTTTTGGAGTTCCAAACGGCGATTCTCTCTGCCGGGATTGTTCCACATGCCGGTATACGGCGCGTTGAGGTCAATCCACGTATAGAACCGTTCCCAGGCTTCCTTCGGCAATTCAACGCCGTGATGTCCCTTTTTGAGCATTTGAATCAGTTCGCTTGTCGAAGCGTGATATTCCATCGGTTTCATCACGTCGAGGTCGGTTTCCGGACCCGGACGCCGGACGTACGGGTTGATCGCGGCGTAAGACGTATCAGAAACCCAGTTTCCAGCGTTGTGAGGCACAAACGAAAGCCCGCCGGCTTTGTCGTTATCGTTGTGACATCCGACGCAGTATTTGTCGAGCGTCGGCTGAAGTTCCGCCTGGAATCCCCAGGATCGCGCCGGGCCGTACCACGGCGTGAGCTTTTGCGGAGCTTTTCGAGACGCGATGGTCATTTTCGCCGGCGTAACGTCGTTGGCGTTTTCGTGACATCCGTTGCAGGACAGCGCTTCGCCCGGCATGACGACCGTCCAGGAACGCATCAGCGCGATTGCCGCCCCTTCTTCGTCCAAGACCTGCATCGCAAAGGGCGTGTTGGCGGGAACTTCAAAGAAGAAAGACCCGTCGTCTTCGATTTTCACCGTGCCCAAAACGCGCTTGATATCCCACGACGACTGCTGACCGCAGGACTCGTGTCCGCCGGAATGGTTGTATCCGTAATGATAGGCGATAACGCGAATGTTCTTCGCAGCGCCGCGCGGAACCCCTTCCATGCCTCTGCCGAGATAGACGTCTGTGCAGAAGACGGTTCCGGTCTTTCTGTTCATGTCGACGTTGTCCGGAATCACCGGCGGGACGGGCTGCGCCAGAACCGGATGCGGTTCCAAAAGGTTGCTGCCGTCGCAATGCGCCAGAAGAATCATGTTGTCGAAAACGTCAATGAGATAGATGCTGAAAATATCGTAGTCTCGCTTGCAGACCAGAAAGTATTTGTCCGACAGCGGGAACGGATGAGCAAACCAGTGTTTCGCGCCGCCGGCGACGTCGTCACAGATGTTGCCGACCACGTCGCGCCCGTAGCCGGGGATTTCCTGAACGCAGCCGGTAACGCTGGCAGGCAGGACGTCGGGAATAAAGTTGAGGAACGTGCCGCCCTCGCCCCACTCCTTGTTTTCCGGACGGAATCGCATGGGATAGTATCGTCCCTGGTTGGGGTCGATCAGCAGCAGACGCCCCATTTCCGGCATCGCGTGATGTCCGCTGACAACGCCGATGAGCTTCGTGCTGTCGCCCGGGCATTGCTTGGGGTGTTTATAGGCGTTGGGGAAATAGCTTCCCGATCCCCACAGAGCGCGCTGATTGCGTCCGTCCGGGTTCATCGAAAAGACGTAACGCGAAAAGTAATGCGGCACGTCTGTGTATTCCCAGCGAAGGTACATGACCTGACCGTTGTGCATCACAGTCGGATGCCAGTCGGAGTCCTGCTCGAACGTCAGCTGACGGGTTTCTTTGGTTTTCGTATTGACGCGGTACAGGTTAACCATGACGCGTCCGCCGTTCTCGCACGGCAAGCCCTGAATTCCCGCCGTTGACGCTGAGACGATATACGGCGATTCCGGCAGATAGCAGCTGTCGTACCAGTCGACGTCCGGCTGATCGGTCGGGGTGAGAACGTTAAGATTTTTCCCGTTGAGGTCAATCTCGAAAACGCCCCAGCGACCGTTCTCCAGAATGCTGGAATACATGATCTTTTTGGCGTCGAAGGACAGGCTGATGTCGCGCATAACGCCCCGTCGATACGGATGGCGGAAGATCGGTTCCAGCTTGGCGTTTTTCGGGTCAGCCGTCCGGTAATTGGTCAGCGCCATGAGTTCGTTGTCGTGATTTTCGCGCTGAACGGTGTCGTTTGTATAGGCGTTCAATCCGGTAAATCCCAGGTTGCCGGAACGTCGAACGACAATAATTTTATTGAACTCGTCCAGAAGCGGGTTCGCCAAAGCGACCTTGCGAACCAGAGCTTCCAAGGCGTTTTTCGCGTCGCCGTCGTTGGGATTCTCCTCCAGCTTCGCGGCGATTTCGTCCAGCTGAGCAAGATACTTCTCCCCGTCCGGGAACTCGTCAGCGTACGTCGCGATCAGGTCGTTAATCAGACGTCGGCAGGAATCGACTGTGTTCAGGGGAACGTCGCCGTTGTTGGGCCGCGGCTTGTTATGAACGAAAGCCGGTTTAATCAGCTGGGCTTCCTGAGCAGTACAAAGTCCCAACAAAGGGATGAAAGCCAAAAAGAATAAAAGGGTTACAACTCTTTTCATAATAATGGAGGGGGTTGGAGGGATGTTATTTCAGGCAATTATTGCAACGTTTTACACAAATTGCAAATCGATAATTGCTCATTCTAAATATATTATACCAAGTCCTTTTAAGAAAAACAATGCACTATTGCGTAAAATTTTTTGTCTTTTTGCGAAAAGAATGAGGGACGGAAATTAAGCAAACCGAAACGCCGCGAAGGGTGAAATATCGCATTGCGTTAGCCGAAACCGCTACTGCCTACTGCCTACTGCCTCTTGCCTACTGCCTAATTCTCACCCATCATTTCTTCTGTGAACGAAGAAGAAGTACGTCAGCGTAAACGAGCCGACGGCGATTGCCCAGAGGAAATAAAACGAGTAGCGCAGTTCCCAGAACGTCGCGCCTTCCAAAAAGATTCTCGTCAAGGCGGCGATGCCGTGTCGCAACGGGTTGATAATCGTTAATTGCTGGAAGAAGTCCGGCATGGATTCCAGCGGCGTGCCCATTCCCGACAGCATCGCAAACGGGACGACGACTATGTACATGCCCAAAATCGCCTGACGCTGATTTTCCGCCAGTGTCGAAATGAGAAGCCCAATCCCAATCGACGCGCCGAGGAAGGAAATCAGCAGCGCCGCCAGCAGAGCAAACGAGCTGTTAAACGGAACCTGGAACCACAGCAGAGCCGCCAGCAAGCCGACCGTCAACTGACAGATACCGGCTATCATGGTTGAAAAACCTTTTGCCAAAAGCAGTTCAAAAGAGGAATACGGCGTCATGCGAAGCTGGTCGAACGTACCCGCCTCGCGTTCCTGGACAATCGTTTGAGCGCTGACAAGCATGATGTCAACCAGAGCAATCATCGCCAGCAAAGAAGGAATCATAAAAAACTGCATATTGAAATTCGGGTTGTACCACGCCCGGGTTTCAACTCGAATTCGACTACATTTCGCCGCCTTTTCCAGCGTCCGGTTGTTGACAACGTTTGTTGCGTACGCCATCGCCATGCCGGCGGAGTTGGCGCTGCGACCGTCGACAATAATCTGAACGGTTGCCTTTGCGTGTCCCATTTCCGCCTGCTGAAAATTGGCGGGAATGACAACGGCAAGCTGAATCGCCCGCGTGTTGATGCGCTCTCTCATGTCGGCTTCATTGACAAGCGGCTCATGAACGTGAAACGTGGGCGACCCGGCAAAACGGCTTATCAGATCCCGTGACGCCGGAGAATGAGAATAATCCAGAACAGCGCAGTCCACGTACTTCAAGTCCATCGTCGCTGCATAGCCAAGAAATATCAGCTGAGCCAACGGAGGGACAAACAAAGTCATACGGACTTTCGGGTTTGTCATCAGCTGGCAAAGCTCTTTAATCAGCAGGGCGTAAATACGAGTCAGGACGCGCATGGGAAAGGCAGTAGGCAGTAGGCAATAGGCAGTAGAATTTTTTAAACTACTGTCTCTTGCCTACAGTCTCTTCGGACAGCTCAGTCTTGCCAGGAACAGCAGGACGACTGTCATGAAGATTAAAATTCCACAGTTTTTCAAAATATTTTGCCAGACGTCGCCGACCAACAGCGACGTCTGTAAAAAGTCAACGTAATATCGAGCTGGCACGATCAGCGTTATGTACTGCAAAAACGTCGGCATGCTCTTAATTTCAAACAAAAAGCCGGACAGTAAATACGACGGCAAAAACGACAAAATCGACGCCAGCGAAATGGCGATAAACTGGTTTTTGGAAATGCTGGAAATGAGAATCCCAATCGCCAGCGACATAATCAGGTACAAACTTGACCCGAATAGCAGAATAAAAACGTTTCCTCTCATCGGGACGCCGAACAGGAACCGCGCCATTGCCAGGGCAATTACCAGACCGATAATTCCCAGGCAAAAGTTGTTTGTCATTTTCGCCAGAATAATTTCTGTTGAGTTCATCGGCGTTACAAACAGGCTTTCCATGTTGCCCTGTTCGTATTCTCGCGCCATAACCATTGAGGTTAAAAGGCTTCCGATAATCGTCAAAATAATAACGATAATTCCGGGAATGATTGTATAGACGCTTCGGTTGGCGTCGTTAAACCACTGACGAGACTGAATTTCAACTCCGCCCTGAGTTCCAACGTTTCCTCCGCCGGACTGTTGATTGATTTGGTTTAACGCGGCGATAAGCGCAGACTGAATATAGCTCTGTTTGAGGAATCCCGGCGAGGGGTTGGATGCGTTGACGGCAACGAGAATCTGCACGTCCGCCTGAGTAACGCGCCGCGGCAATTTTCGCGGCAGGAACAGACAGGCGTCAACCTGATGGGTGCGAATCAGCTCTTTGCCCTCTTCCGTCGAGCGGACAATAACAGCGTCAAAAAAGCCGTTGGACTGAAATCGGGCGGCGATCGCGCTGGCGGTCTGCGAGGATTCCGGAACGACAATCGCCATGCGGATGTTTCTCACGTCGGTTGACATGCCGAACCCGCAAATTACCAGCAAAACAATCGGCAGTAAAATACCGGTGGCAACGCTCAACGGGTCGCGAACAAGCTGAACGAATTCCTTCCGCGTCAAAATGAGGTATCGGGAAAAGTTCATGCCGCCGCCTCCGTTTGAGCGCTGCGGGAAACGATGTTGACAAACGCGTCTTCCAGCGTCGCGCCGTTCCCTTGGGCGATAACCTGTTGAACCGTTCCGGACGAGACTTCGCAGCCGTCGCGCATGACGAGAATCTTGTCACAATACTCCGCTTCGTCGAGAAAGTGGGTTGTAATGACAACCGCGACGCCGTCGTCCGCCAGGGCGAGAATTCGTTTCCAGAACTCGCGCCGGGCGATCGGGTCTGCCCCGGACGTCGCCTCGTCGAGAAACAGAATCGGCGGGTTATGCAGCAAAGCGCACGCCATCGCCAAGCGCCGTTTGTATCCCATTGACAACTGCGCCGCCGGCATTTTCAAAAACTCCGTCAGGTTGAGCGTTTCGCACGCCCAGCCGATTCGCTCCTTGAGCTTCTTCCCGTACAACCCGTACGCCCCGCCGAAGAATTTCAGGTTCTGCATGACGGTTATGTCCCCGTAAAGCGAGAACTTTTGGGCGACGTACCCGATGTTGTTTCGGACGTATTCCAGATTCTTTTCCAGCGGTTTGCCGTCGAAAAGAATCGTCCCCTCGTCCGCCCGGCTTAAAGCGCACATGGCGCGAAACGTCGTCGTCTTTCCCGCCCCGTTGGCGCCCAAAAGACCGAATATCTCTCCCCGATGAACGGAAAACGACACGCGATTGACCGCCGTAAAATCGCCAAACCGCTTGACCAGATTCTCCACGCGAATCATTTCCGGCGCCGAGTCGTCTACAGGATTGTTCCGTTTCAGCGGCGCTGGAACAGACCCGGTAAGAAGCTGCATAAAGCCGCGTTCGAAGGAGGCAGTAGGCAGTAGGCAAGAGGCAATAGAACGATCTTCACTACTGCCTACTGTCTCTTGCCTACTGCCTAAATTCTTTACCTCCGCAGGGGTCTTGTCTGCTAATAGCTTCCCTTCAAAGAGAATCAGCGTTCTGTCACAGTAGTCGGCTTCGTCCATGTACGCGGTGCTGACCAGAACGGTCATGGATTCTTCTTCAACTGTCTGACGCAGAATGTTCCACAGTTCCCGGCGCGCGAGGACGTCAACGCCGACCGTCGGTTCGTCCAAGACCATCAGTTGAGGGCGGGAAATCAGAGCGCAAATCAGAGCCAGCTTCTGTTTCATGCCGCCGGAGAGTTTGCCCGCCATGCGATCGGTAAACTCCGACAGCCGGTTCCGTTCCAGCAACATTGCGACGCGGCTGTCGTAATCCCCCTTTGTAATTCCGTGCAGCTGAGCGTAAAGGCGGATGTTCTCCTCGACCGTCATGTTTTCGTACAGACCGAACTTTTGCGGCATG
>JAFSMW010000175.1 GCA_017447745.1 Thermoguttaceae bacterium | reverse complement strand
CGGCAGTTTCCTCAGCCGGGGAGGTTGTTTTCAACACAGCCATGACCGGTTACACTGAAAGTCTTACTGACCCCTCTTACGCCGGACAAATTCTTGCCATGACTTGGCCGTTAGTTGGAAATTACGGCGTTCCTCCTCATCTTTTGGAAAACGGCATTCAAAAATTCTTCGAGTCAAATCAAATCTGGGTGAAAGGTCTTGTTGTCAGCGAATATTCTCAGCAGTACAGCCATTGGAACGCGGTGGAAAGTCTGTCTCAATGGATGGAGCGCGAAGGAATCCCGGGCATTTTCGGAATCGACACGCGCGCGCTGACAAAACGGCTTCGCGAACGCGGCACGATGCTGGGCAAAATCATCGTCGACGACCCTGCTGGTAATCCGCAAGACGTCGAGTTTTACGATCCCGGCAAGGTCAATTTGATTGCTCAGTGCTCTTGTACGGAAATAACGGAGTATAAGGCAGTAGGCAGTAGGCAAGAGGCAGTAGTTAATTCAGAATTAAGCGCTAGCTTCAATAATTCTTCTCGCAACTCGCAACTCGCAACTCGCAACTCAAATATCAGAATCGCCTTAATCGACTGCGGCGCGAAAAACAATATCTTACGCAGCTTGCTGCGACGCGGCGCGACGGTAATTCGCGTTCCGTGGAATTTCGACGTTACGACCATCGACTACGACGGTCTGATGATTTCCAACGGTCCCGGCGACCCGCAAATGGCGGAAGAAACCGTTGAGAACATTAAAAAAGCGTTCGAGTTGAACAAGCCGATTTTCGGAATCTGTATGGGCAACCAGATCTTAGCCAGAGCGGCTGGCGCGACAACCTACAGAATGCGCTACGGTCACCGCGGACACAATCAGCCCGTCATTCTTCAGGGAACGCATCAAACCTGGATTACGTCGCAGAACCACGGCTACGCGGTTGACCCGCTTCGTCTGTCCGACGACTGGGAACCGAGTTACATCAACCTCAACGACGGCACTTGCGAAGGGATCGCCCATAAGAGCAAACCGTTCTCGTCCGTCCAGTTTCACCCGGAAGCCAGCGGCGGCCCCCGCGACGCCGGCGTACTGTTCGACAGATTTTTACAATTAGTAAATAACAATTGACGCTATGCGTCCACTCCTAATTTAAAACTTTATACAATTTACATATCATGTCCCCACTTGCAACTCGCAACTCACAACTCGCAACTAATAGTCTTTCCAAAGTCCTTCTTCTTGGTTCCGGAGCTTTGAAGATTGGCGAGGCTGGAGAATTTGACTACTCTGGCTCTCAGGCTCTCAAGGCGTTGAGGGAAGAGGGCATTCACACTGTTCTTATCAATCCGAACATTGCAACCGTACAGACCTCGCAGGGCGTAGCTGATACGGTTTATTTTTTGCCTGTTACGCCAGAATACGTTGAACAGGTAATCCAAAAGGAGCGACCGGACGGGATTCTGCTTTCCTTTGGCGGTCAGACGGCTCTTAACTGCGGCGTGGCGCTGTATAAAAACGGGACGCTGGACAAATACGGGGTTCGAGTTTTGGGAACGCCGGTTGAAGCGATTATCAATACCGAAGACCGGGACCTGTTCGTGAAAAAGCTGTCTCAGATCGGCGTCCATACGATTAAATCCGAGGCGGTCGAGAACATCGAAGACGCGGTCAAGGCGGCGGAGGAAGTCGGGTATCCGGTGATTATCCGCGCTGCGTACACCCTGGGCGGGCAGGGCAGCGCATTTTGTGACAACGAAGAAGAGCTGCGTCTTCACGCCGCCAACGCCCTGGCGTTTTCCAATCAGATTCTGGTTGAGAAATCCCTTCGCGGCTGGAAGGAAATCGAATACGAAGTCGTTCGCGACCGGTTTGACAACTGCATCACCGTTTGCAACATGGAGAACTTTGACCCGCTGGGAATTCACACCGGCGAGTCGATTGTCGTCGCGCCGTCCCAGACGCTGACCGATACGGAATACCACAAACTGAGAGAGCTGGCAATCAAGATCGTTCGGCACGTCGGGATTATCGGCGAGTGCAACGTTCAGTACGCCTTAGACCCCAATTCCGAGGACTATCGCGTTATCGAGGTCAACGCCCGACTGTCGCGGTCGTCCGCTCTTGCCAGCAAGGCGACCGGCTATCCGTTGGCGTTTGTCGCCGCCAAGCTGGCGATGGGGTACAACCTCTACGAGCTGAAAAACAGCGTTACACAAACCACAAGCGCGTTTTTCGAGCCGGCGTTGGACTACTGCGTTGTGAAAATCCCCCGCTGGGATTTGTCGAAGTTCAAGGGCGTTTCCAAACAGATCGGCTCGTCCATGAAATCCGTCGGGGAAGTCATGGCAATTGGTCGTTCTTTTGAAGAGGCGATTCAAAAAGGACTCCGCATGATCGGGCAAGGCATGCACGGATTCGTCGCTAACCACGAACTCAAGTTCGAGAACCTCGACGACGCCCTTGTTCATCCAACCGACAGCCGCATTTTCGCCGTCGCCAAAGCGTTCCATGAAGGGTACTCGGTCGACAAGATTCACGAGCTGACCAGCATCGACAAATGGTTTTTGTACAAGCTGGAATCCATCTATAACGTTCATCGGGCGATTGACGAGTACCATAATTTCAAGGACATACCGACCGATTTGCTTCTGACGGCAAAGAAGAAGGGCTTTTCCGATTTCCAGATTGGGCGGCTTGTAACGCACGGTCAAACGGATCCGGAAGAAGCTATGCTGGATGCCCGGGCGGAACGCAAACGCCGCGGAATCAACCCGTACGTCAAGCAGATCGATACGCTGGCGGCGGAGTTTCCCGCCAAGACGAATTATCTGTATTTGACGTACCATGCAACGGAACACGATGTCGAATTCCATAAAGATCGCCGCTCGGTTATTGTTCTCGGTTCCGGGGCGTACAGAATCGGGTCGTCGGTGGAGTTTGACTGGTGCTGCGTCGGCGCGATTAAAACCATTCAGGCGGAAGGATACCGGGGCGTGATGATAAACTGCAATCCGGAAACCGTTTCGACTGACTACGACATGTGCGACCGCCTGTACTTCGACGAACTCTCACTTGAAGCGGTTCTGGACATAGCGGAATTTGAAGCGCCCAAAGGCGTCGTCGTTTCCATGGGCGGGCAGATTCCCAACAACCTCGCCATGCGTCTGCACGCTCAAAACGTCCCGATTTTGGGGACGACGCCGGAATCTATCGACAGCGCCGAAGACCGGCACCTGTTCTCCGCTTTATGTGACAAGATGGGCGTGGATCAGCCCCGCTGGCGAGAGCTGACGTCCATGGACGAGATTTACGATTTCGCCGACGAGGTCGGGTTCCCGCTGATGGTTCGCCCCAGCTACGTGCTTTCCGGCGCGGCGATGAACGTCGTATCCAACAAGTCGGAATTGAATCATTTCCTCACGTTGGCGGCGAACGTGTCGCAAAAACACCCGGTTGTCGTTTCGGAATTTATTGTCGACGCCAAGGAGATTGAATTTGACGCGGTCGCTCAAAACGGGGAGATTGTCGCCTACGCCATTTCCGAACACGTGGAATTTGCCGGCGTCCATTCCGGGGACGCGACCATCGTCTTCCCGCCGCAAAAACTGTACGTTGAAACGATTCGACGAATCAAAAAGATCGCTCGAAAAGTTGCCCAGGCTTTGGGTATTTCCGGACCGTTTAATATGCAGCTTTTGGCGCGTGACAACGACATCAAAGTGATCGAATGCAACCTCCGCGCCAGCCGATCGTTCCCGTTCGTGTCCAAGGTGCTGAAAATCGACCTCATCGAACTGGCGACGAAAGTCATCCTCGGCATTCCCGTCGAAAAGCCGAATCGAAGCGCGTTTGACCTTGACTACGTCGGGATTAAAGCGCCGCAGTTCAGTTTCTCCCGACTGGCGAAAGCCGACCCGGTTTTGGGCGTCGAGATGGCGTCAACCGGGGAAGTCGGCTGTCTTGGCGAAGATTTCTACGAAGCGATTTTGAAGTCCATGCTGGCAACCGGATACCGCATCCCGACGCAGAAAAAGATTCTGCTTTCGTCCGGGCCGTCGAAGGCAAAAGCGGAACTGCTTCCGATTTGCCGTCAGCTGATTAAAAACGGATTTACGCTCTACGGCACGCGAGGTACGACCGCGTATTTGCTGGAACACGAAGTCCCCGCCATCGCCGTTGGCTGGCCCGACGAATTGACCCGCCGAGCAGACGCCGCGCCCAATCCGGATTCCTCCATGCTTATCAATGCGTTGGACTTGATTCGCAACGGCGAAGTCGACCTGGTTGTCAACATTCCCAAAAACCTGTCGTCAACGGAATTGAGCGCCGACTACGACATCCGCCGTGCGGCGATTGACTACAACGTCCCGCTGCTGACAAACGTCCGGCTTTCCACCGCGTTTTTACAAGCCGTCTGCCGACGACTCGACAACGCGCCGATTCAGATTAAGTCGTGGAAAGAATATTAAAAACAGTAGCGCGCAGCGCTTCCCCTAGAACCGCGTAGCGGTTCAATATTATTAGCCGTGGGTTTTAACCCACGGTAGGCAGTAGGCAGTAGTTAGATGAAATTCAGTCAGACCGACGATACGATTGTTGCGATTTCGTCGCCCTTGACGGGAGCGGCGCTGGGGATTGTACGTCTGTCGGGAGCGCAGACGATTGATATTCTTTCCGACTGCTTTGGTCTGTCGCTTAACAAGCCCGTCCGGGCGACTCGATTGGAAGCGCCGCTGACGCTGGACGCTGACGTAGCGCCGCTTCCAGCAAGCGTCTATCTTTGGCAAGAGGGACATTCGTATACTGGAGAACTGAGTGCGGAAATCCATACGATTGGCTCTTTGCCGCTGTTGAACCGGATTGTTGACCGGTTAATAGAATCCGGGGCGCGGGCGGCGCAAGGCGGCGAGTTTACCTTTCGCGCGTTTCTTTCCGGCTCTCTTGACTTGACGCAGGCGGAAGCGGTTTTAGGGCTGATCGAGGCGTCTGACGAAGCCGCGTTCAAAACTGCCGCCCGACAGCTGACTGGCGGGTTTTCGTCCAAGCTGAAGTCCGTTAGAAACGAACTGCTCGACGTGCTGGTTTATCTGGAAGCCGGGTTCGATTACGCGGAAGAAGACCTGTCGTACTTGACGACCGAGCAGCTTCAAAACGCGATTTCCTCCGCTCTGGACAAGGTTCAGGACGTCCGCCGCCGATTGCAAAAGGACGTCTCCGCAGTCGTCTCCAACCGGGTTGTTTTGATCGGCGAACCGAACGCTGGCAAGAGCAGTCTGCTCAACGCGCTGGCTGAACGTCAGGCGGCGATCGTGTCGCACACCCCCGGCTCGACCCGAGACTATGTAACAGCGCGAGTTGTCTGGAACGGCGTCCCGCTGGAAATTGTCGACACTGCTGGGCGGCGAGGCGCCGCTCCCAGTTCGCACTACCGTGCGGTTGACGAAAATCGCTCCCGTTGGTCGCTTTCTGCCTTCTCGCAACTCGCAACTCGCAACTCGCAACTCCAATCGGGAACCGACTCTCCCGAACGAGAGACTGTTGATGCGGAGGATTCGTCTATTGCCGCTCAGGCGCAGGAACTGTCAAACGAACAGAAAGACTCGGCGGATATTGTCGTCTTGTGCGTCCCGGTTGACCAGCAACCGCAAACGGACGACGACGTCGATTTGATTGTCAGAACGAAGTCGGACAAAGCCGTTGCGGTATCCGAAAACCCCGATGAGGAACTGTTCTGTTCAGCTGTAACGGGAGATGGAATAGCAGAACTGCGTCAGGCGATAGTTCAGCTTGTCGCGGGTCGTTCGTCCGGACAGACGGAAATTCTGGCGTCGACGTCTCAGCGGTGCCGGGAACTGGCTCAGCGGGCGGAAGAGTTTCTTACAGCCGCCTTGGATCTATGCCGCGACGAGTCCGGTTCCGTTTCGGAAGAATTGATAGCCGAGAACCTTCGGTTGACCCTCAACGCTCTGGGAGAAATCGTCGGAGACGTCTGCACGGACGACATTCTGGAAGGCATCTTCGGCCGCTTCTGCGTAGGGAAATAGCGGGGCATTGGACAAGGCGCCCGTGGGCGGGCGCCATCCGTGGATGTTATCTTTTAAAGTAATACGGTATTTCCCCCTTCGAACAAAGCGTAACTGCGTTCGCTTCGCGAACTCCGTTACCGCCTTTCATCAACACCCTATTCCCTATTGTCTATTGCCTTTCATCATTTTTTCGCTAAAAATATCCCTTTTTCCCCTCTATCCACCTTGACAAAAAAGGCTTTTGATGTCAAAATAGATGAGTGTAATAGGAAGGGCGTTTGCCGACGTCCTTTGTGTTTTTGTTTTTGACCATTTTAAGGTTTATACATGGCAGACTATCAACATATCGTTTTGAATGAAGTGGCAGATATTACTGTCGTTCATTTTTTGGATTCCCGAATTATCGAAGACCTCGCTATTCAGCAGCTGGGAGCGGAACTGTTCTCGCTGGTTGAAGTCGAAGGCTGCAAAAAACTCGTATTGAATTTTTCGGCTGTGAATTTCATGTCGTCTTCCGCTTTGAGCAAGCTGATTAACCTGCATAAAAAAATCACTGCTGTCGGCGGTTCCATGAAATTGTGCTGCATTTCGCCTGATATTCGTGAGATCTTTACAATTACCAACTTGAATCGTTTGTTTGACATTCGCAAAGAAGAAGCGGACGCTATCGCCGCTTTCTAAACGGGGCAAGCTATGTCAGAAGAAGCCAATTTATTTTCTGCTGAACAGTGGACGTGGTATCGCGACGTTGAGTTGAACAGCGATTCTACAGACTGCACTCGCGGTCTGCTGGACGAAATTCTCAATACGCTCATGGCTAACGGTTGGGAAAACAAATTGGTTTTCGGCGTTCATCTGTCGATGGAAGAAGCCCTTGTCAATGCAGTGAAACATGGCAATAAATACAATCCCGCCAAAAAGGTTCACGTTCTGGTTGGCATTTCTCCCCATTTGTTTAGAGCGGAAATTGCAGACGAAGGCGACGGGTTCGACCCCGCTAAACTTCCCGACCCGACGGACCCCGATTATTTAGACAAACCCAACGGGCGCGGCGTTATGCTCATGCGGAATTTCATGACCAAAGTTGAGTATAATCCCAAAGGCAACGCCGTCTTTATGGAAAAAGTTCGATAACCTCCAAGCTCGTTCACCGATACAAACACAATCCCCTTGAATGTACAGACGTTCAAGGGGATTTGTTTTTTTAAGTTGCGAGAAAATTGAAAGGCGGTAACGGAGCGAACATCGGGAACGTAGTTACGCTTTCGCCGAAGGCGAACTTGCGAGTTGCGAGAGGATTTTGTGAAGCGTTTGCGTCCTAACCACTAACCACTAAATACTTACCACTATTCTCTTACGCGTACCACGACATAACTCTGTCGACGAAGCCGGGGGAAATGCGGTTGAGTATGCAAAGGACTTCTCCCCAGAAGTAGGGGACGAGTTCGTGGTCGCCGCGTTTGAGCGATTTGACGATTCTTTTCGCAACGTATTCCGGCGTTACGGGTTTGTGAGACGGCCAGTTCGCCATGCCGGTTTTTTCAATAACGGAATCGAAGAACTCTGTCTTGGTCGTGCCAGGGCTGACGGTTAAGACGTCAACGCCCTTTGATTTGATTTCCGCCCGCAGGGCTTGAGTGAATCCGTGCAGACCGCATTTTGCCGCTGAGTACTCTGAACTGTACGGCGCGCCGACTTTGCCCATGATGGAGCTGGTAAAGGAAATAATCGGAGCGCACCCAGTTTTGGTTTGCTTGTAGGCGTCTGCGGACTTGAACAGTTCCGGCAACGCGATGCGGGTCATTTCGATAGAAGAAATCAGATTGACGTCCAGAATCTGGAGCAGTCTGTCCGGATCGGCGTTTTCAAACAGACCAAACGCGCCCACACCAGCGTTATTGACCAGAACGTCCAAACCGCCGAACACGCTAATCGCCGTTTGAAGAACTTCCAAACGATTGTCGTCATCGGCAATGTCGCCAACGACAATCTGAACGCTTTGGTCGTTTAAGGCGCTGTTTGAATTGAGAATCTCCGCTTTCAGCTCTTCCAGCCGTTCCGCTCGGCGCGCAGTAAGAACGAACTGGCAATTGTATTTTGCCAGTTCCAAAGCCAAAGCGCGACCGATACCGCTTGATGCTCCGGTAATAATGACTCTCGCGTTGTAAAGTTTACGTTTGGTCCTAGTAATATAGGCAGTAGGCAGTAGTTTTTAAACAGACGCAAAGCGTTCCTCTAGAACCGCATTAGCGGTTCAATATTAATAGCCGTGGGTTTTAACCCACGGAAAACCAGCGTCTGGAGCCTGCAACTTTCATTTAGTCTTTCAGTTCAAATGTCGGAGCGTCTCCGCCAGAGTTCTCCCCTATTTCAATTCCGAAATTGTACGTTTTACCTTTGTATTTAACGTCAATTTTATAGAAACCGCATTGGATTCCCGGCAGGTTTTCTTCGTTGGGGGCGGTAAGGGTAATAACGCCAGTCAGGTTAGTTGTATCAGAAAACTGAATCTTGTTTCCGCCCATGAAATCCTCGGAGGAAACGGTAACCTCGGCGCCGTCGACGGGTTTGCCGTCTTTGACAAATTTAGCGCTGGCAATTTGCAGACCAAGTCGGGATTCTTTCCAAATGCGAACGCGATTGGCAATCTCCGTTGACGTAACAGCGGGCATGTTAGGAAACGCGTATTTGATGCTGGGAGCTTTATCCAGTTCGTCTCCGGAAATCTGACCGTCGCCGTTGAGATCGTACTGTTTGATAGCCGCATTGGCAATTGCCTGCGGATCGAAAGACGGGGCTTTCAGACGCGCTGAGCGACGCGGACCGCAACCGACAATGGAAACGCATAACGAAATCGCTAAAATCAACAGTAAAACCTTTTTCATGATGTTTGTCCTTTTAGGATTGTCTACAGTGTACGGAAAACGAAATCAGTTTTGCAAACAGTACTGGTTTGCAATCGTGATTCCGGAAACTAACGAGCCGATAATTCCAACCATGCCTTGATCCGTTCCGCAGACGTACAGATTTTTGATCGGCGTCTGACCGGAATACTGCTTGACCGGGGCGCCGTAAATAGCGCCGTTTTCATGCCCGGTGAATCGGGTGATGGTAGTTGGCGTGAACATGTCTGTATCAATAACCGAGCCGCGAAAATCCGGGACAAACCGCGCTGCGGACTGAGCAATGCGGTCGTACCAGCGGAGCTTTTCCAAGGCGTATTCTTTTTGCGGCAGCCCATGCCATTTTTCGAAGTTGGCAAGAGCGGTGATTCTGATGACGTTGTCTTGCAGCGGCTGAGAATAACTAAAATTGTTAGGCGAACAAATGACGCCGGATCTCAGGTCAACAAGATCGTCTGGCTTGTGGTACGCGAACTTGGGCGAGTCGTTAAAGAAAACAATCGTGTCGTTGTGACCAAACTGTTTGGGCTGTTTGTCCAGAACGGAAATCGTTTCGACAAACGCCAGTTGACCGGGCTTGTCCTGTTTGGACGCGTCGGGATTGCACAACCCCAGCGTTTCTCGCCAGCCGGCGGAGGATAGGACGCGGCGGGATTCGATAATTTCGCCGTTGTCCAGCTCGACGCCGTATACCTGATTGTCGCGCTGTAACAGACGCTTTACTCCCGCTTTGGTGCGAAGCTCGCCGCCGTCTTCTTTGAATCGGTTGACCAGTTTGCGAAGCAGGTCGCGAACGCCGCCCATCGGTCGAGCGAAGCCTTCCAGAAAAATTGACCTGAACATGATGCTGAACTGGTTGAAGTCCATGTCGTCTTCGATTGCAGAACCGTAGTACATCAACGGACAGAAGAGCATGTCGGTCAGAAGCGGCGACTTGATGTATTCTTTGACGACGCTGCGGGCAGAGACGTTAACCGTTTTCCCTAAATCGTCGTAATCGACCAGAGCGCCGATGAGCTTTTGAACCCCGTCGGTCTCTTTGGGGAAGCGCTTGCGAATCTCCGATTCCAACAGCGCAAAGTCGTTGTTGAATCGCAGCGTTAAATCCGGGAATCGGATAGACGACCCGGACTGCGGAACCAGCCCTAACTCGTCCCACGCCAGACGAAGCTGTTTAAGAAGCCGGGCGAGCGGTCCCTTTCTGACGCCTTTGGGCTGAAAATTTGTAACGGCGTGAAGCCCGACGTCGTGATTTCTTCCTCGCTGGCGATAGTATGAGTTCAGACCGCCGACGACGCTGTGACGCTCTAAAATACAGACCTTTTGGTCGTAGTGCGCCAATCGTACGCCAGCCGCCAGACCGGACATGCCCGCTCCGATGATGATTGTGTCATACATATCTCTTTACGCGAGGGAAAAAAGTTCGATTAAAGGTTTTCCATTTTGGGAGTGAGATACTTCACCGTGGAATCCATCGTAACGAGGTTTTTGTACTCATCTTCCGGAATCTGAATGCGATAACGCTTGCGGAGTTCCATGACGATGTCTAAAAAGTCCATCGAGTCCAGTTCCAGCTGTTCGCGGAACGGAACGTCGTCCTTGAGTTGGGTGAGGTCTTCGTCCGGGGTGATGTCTTCCAAAATGTTGAGAACTGCTTCTCGAATTTCTGCAGGTGTCATTATGAAATCAAAGGGTTAAGGTTGGTATATAACGTCAGGGAAGAAAACGGTTTATTCTCCCTGCCATTTTTTAACGATAACGGATGAATTGATGCCCAACATTCCAAAGGAATTGTTGAGAATGTAGTTGACGTTTTCTCGTTTTTCCGGCTTGTTGAGAACCAACTGGCCGAAAATGTCACAGTCCGGGTCGAGATTGTCTACGTTGATTGCCGGGTGAATCAAGCCGTCTGTAAAGGACGGGATGTTGCCTGCCAGTTCCAATGCGGCGGCGGCTCCCATGCAATGACCAATGTGTCCTTTAGCGCCGTTAAATCGAACGTTGGGGCAGTTTTCAAACACGGAACGAAGCCCTTCGCATTCGACCGCGTCGCCGCTGGACGTTCCCGTTGCGTGAGCGGAAACGATGTCGATCTGGTTCTTTTCGATGCCCGCGCGGCGAATCGCCATTTCAACGCATTGCGCCTGACGCTCAGCGTTGGGAAGAACGAAGTCCGTCGCGTCTGTATTGGAGGCGAATCCGACAATTTCCGCATAGATCTTCGCGCCTCGCGCCAGGGCGTCGTCAAGACGTTCAACCGTAAACAGACAGCCGCCTTCGGAAACGACGATGCCGGTTCTGTCTTTGTCGAACGGGCGGCACGCGGTTGCGGGGTTGTCTGACTTCGCCAGCGCGCCTTGAGAGTTAAACCCGGCGAAAATGCCAAACGTATGAATGCTTTCTGAAACGCCGCCGCAAATAGCGACGTCACATTCGTCCAGCCAAAGCATCTGACAGCCGTGCGCCAGACCGCAGTTCCCGGCAGCGCACGCGGCGCCAAGCGTGATGTGCGGTCCCGTAATTCCCATGTTCAAATTGATTTCCCCCGCCGGGTTGTTGGCAACGGTGCGGGGGTTGTGATGGTGCGTCCAGATGGAACAGTCGTAATTGAACTGGCTGATAGCGTAGACTTCGTTTTCCGTCTCGACGTTGCCGTGTTCTGTAATGCCGACGTAAACGCCGACGCGGGATTTATCGACGTTTTCCCAGTCCAGCGCGCTGTCCTGAATTGCCTCGTGAGCGCAGTAGACGCCAATCGAGCCGGCTCTGGTGCCGCGGCGGACGTCCTTTTTCTTTTGATATTTCAACGGGTCGAAATTGCAAATCCCCGCCAGCGTCTTGCCGAAATAACGGATTTCGTATTCCTGAATGCCGCTTTTGCCGTCTAAAAGCGCCTGACGGAATTCAGAAAGCGTATTGCCATTGGGGGCGGTTAGTCCGATGCCGGTAATTACAACGCGCGGACGCTGAATTGGATTTTGCATACTCTTAAAATATCAGTTGAAAATGGGCGCGGAATTGGAGCTTTTAGCTACTAGCTCCTAGTTTCCAGCTTTGTGTTGTTAGATTCCAGCTTTAAAAATAACGCTAAGAACAACCAATCACCAAGCTAATGGCTAGTAGCTAACAGCTAGCAGCTTACAATCTTATTTAACGATTCCCTTGCTGACCAGATAGGCGACGACTTCGTCTGCCAGTTGATCCGGGGTCTTCGTTCCGGCTTCCAGACGGAGTTCCGGATTGAGCGGGGCTTCGTAGGGATCGTCGATTCCGGTGAATCCCTTCAGTTCGCCAGCGCGGGCTTTTTTGTACAGACCTTTCGGGTCGCGGGCTTCGCAGACTTCCAGCGGGGCGTCAACGAAAATTTCGATGAAGTCGCCTTCCGGCAGAGAAGCGCGGACGTTGTCGCGGTCGCGGCGGTACGGGCTGATAAACGCTGTGATGGCAACGATTCCAGCAGAGGCGAACAGAGAAGCGACGGCTCCGATGCGGCGGATATTTTCTTCGCGGTCAATCGCAGAGAATCCCAAGCCAAAACGTTTTGCGAATTCTTCAGAGTGCTTTTCCATGAGCATCTTCGGAGCGGCGTTGAGTCCGTGACGAACGTTGTCGCCGTCCAGGACGAAGCTGTGCGCTCCGCGCTGGAAAAGCTTGTAATCTACCAGGTTGGCGACGGTGCTTTTTCCGCACGCGCTCAAGCCGGTAAACCAGACAACGCAGCCTTTGTTGTTATTTTTTTCTTCGCGCTGTTCGCGTGAAACGACGTGTTCATGCCAATATACTTCTACGTTCGACATTGCTATAATAAAGGGGTTAGGTGTTAAAAAAAGCGTGTTGTGAGTTAGGAATTAGGAATGAGGAGTGAGGAGTTGAATTCGCCTCCGGCGAATTACTACTGCCTACTGCCTCTTGCCTATTGCCTCTTATTCCGGCTGAATGATTTCCAGAATTTTCATTTCGAGGATTCCAGCAGGGGCGTCGATTTGGGCGACGTCTCCGACTTTTTTCCCGAGCAGTCCTTGAGCCAGGGGGCTGGAAACGAGGATTTTATTTTCGTCGAAGTCTTCTTCTCCGGCGCCGACAATCGTGTAAACGACTTCTTCTTCAAAGTATTCGTCGTAAACGCGAACTTTAGACCCGAAAACGACTTCGTCTGAAGGAAGATCGCTCGTTTCAATGATTTTCGCGTTGGAGAGCTTGTAACGAAGCTGCCCCATTTTGGCTTCCAACAGACCCTGACTTTCACGCGCTCCGTGGTATTCGGCGTTTTCACTCAAGTCGCCTTCTTCTCTGGCTGCCGCGATTCTTTTAACGATTGCAGGCATTTCAACTTTTTCCATGTAATCCAGCTCAGCGCGGAGTTTGTCGTATCCTTGACGAGTCATAGGAAATTCTTCCATTTTAAGCCTCTGTATTGGAAATTGGTAGGGTTTGAACTGGTTAAATTAACCAGCTTTTAAAAATAAAAAACGCCATCGAGACGTTATTTATATTGCTAACGTCTCGACGGAAAGGAGGGAAAAATCTTTTAATTGACACATGACGATTCCAAAGTATTTTTGACGTCTGATGTCAATTGTAAATCTCAATTATTCCTGATGGTCGGTTCAGCTTGCCTGGCAGTTTTCAACCAAAGCGCCGTCTTCCCAGAAGAACGCAATTTTGAATCCGGGGCCGACTTCAATCGGTTCCAGAACCATTTCTTTGCCGGCAACGGCGGCTTCAAGATCGTCTACCATGTAGGCAATGTGCGTTGTGGTTGCAATTGCCGTTTTCGCCAGCGGGCTGGTTTCCGGGAAGTACAGCCATTCGATATTGTGCTCGTTGGCTGCCGGGTCGGAACAGTAGCAGTCCAAAATTTGATTGTAGTTCAGACCGGGGAGGTCCTTGTCGTGCGTTACGCAGCCGACGTGAAGGAATTTTCGGGACATGGTTTTATCTCCTTGTTTATTACGTTTAGTAATAGTTTATACCGTCAAACTTTTTTCTGATTATACAACATTCCCGATAAATTGTAAAGAGGGGAGATAAGCAATATAAAACAGAAAATAAAAAATGGATAATGGGAGAGCGCAGGCGCAATTGTCCATTATCCATGATTATGCACTTATTATTCTCTTGAAAGGTTAATCTTTAAGCTGTCTTTGAAAATCGTCTCGTTCACGGCGAGTGGCTTCCAGATCGAAAACAAGGTATTTCATATCCAGTCGAAGCTGACTGAGGGCGTCCTGAACCAGGGACAGAATCTTTCGGCGGCGTTTAGACGCTGCCAGGATGTTGTCCGCCAACGGTTTCAAACGGGCTTTATGTTCAGCCGGAAGTTCTTCAATGGCTTCAAAAAGCTCCTTGAGTTCCGTTGGCATTTCTGATTCATTTAGACACTGCGATAATGATTCCTGGTTCATAATAAGGAAATTGAAATTGAGGACTAACTAAAGTTGACAAAGTGTAATTGCGCCAGTTTATTCACTGCCAATCGTTCATTTATTCTATCTATTATTATACTCGAATTGAGAAATCGGTTCGATTTCTTACCCGATAAATTGGGAAATTTGTTTCATTTTTCTCTGAATTTGCTCTGGCGTCAAATTCAAATCTTTGGTAAGAGTATAGAACAGATTTTCAGAAACGTTAGGGATTTTCTGCGTTTTTTTGGGGATTTTTTTATTTACAATAACTCCAGTGTTGTTTTTTTTCAACATAAATTTACCTGAATTTTCCATAATGCGTATTTTATTCGACTAGGCGTCAAATGATGTGCGAATTTAGAAAAAATAGCAAATTTGATTTGGTGAAGCGGAAAGAATCGATTAGCGAGAATCGAGCGGCAAGAAAACGCATGTCTATTGCCGTCTTGCAATCTGCAACTCACATTTCACCGTTTGCAGTCAGTTTAATATTATTGCTGATATTTTCTACGTTTTTATCCACGTCATTATACGCTCAAAGTGAAAATAATAAAAATGAACAAAGCTGGAAGTTCTCGTTTGATCAGCCTCAGACGGTTTGGCGTATTGAAACGACAGAACCCAATTTGAAAACGCTTGAACATCGGTATTCGCCGCAAGAAGGATACGGAAAACGAGGCTGCGAGTATATTTCTTTACAGATTCCGGCTCGTGCCAATTCGATTATGCTTGGTATGAAAGTGGGAACAGGGCGGCTTACAGACGACGTTCTTCCGACAGTATATATTAAGTCAAAT
>JAFSMW010000174.1 GCA_017447745.1 Thermoguttaceae bacterium | reverse complement strand
GGGTTTACGCTGCACGTGCTGATGATGAACCTCTGGTTTGTCGGGCTTCCGGCGGCGCTGGCGATGTTTATCGTCGGCGGGACGAGCGGTCGGGCGTGGTCGCGCCGATTCTTCCAGCAGCTTCCGACGATTGTCGCCTTTGGCATCAACTTCGGAATCGTGCCTCTGCTGTTCCTTCAAACCGCGTACTACAAGGCATTCTATACAGGCACCGTTTTGATGGCGTGGCCGTGGCTGATGGTTTTGCTGTGGGTGATGATAAGTTACTACAGCGTCTATGTCGCGGCGTTTTCCGCCAAGGGCGAACCGACGCCGCTTAAAAGCCAGTTGATCGTCTTTTTCGGCTCGCTGGCGTCGCTGTTCTTTATTATCGCCGGGCTGACGATGTCGACGGGAATCACGTTCATGGCGTCGCCCCAAAGCTGGGACGCGGTCTGGGAATCGACTCAAGTCGGCGGCGCGACGCTCGGAACGGCTCTGCCGATTCACAACTACGTTGTCGTCTACCGCATTTTGACGATGCTGGGAATCGCCTTTGTAACAACCGGCGTTTGGGCGTTTTTCGACGGCGCCTGGCTGGGCGGAGCCGCGGGATGCTGCACCGATAAATCCTGCGCGGTCAATAAACCGTCGTGCTGCTGGCTGAGATGCTTTTCGACCGTCATGGCGATAATCGGCGCGACTGTCGCAACGTACGCCTATGGGAAATATTTGGGACTCGTTTCCGACCCGATTATCGAGGCGATTAACAGCCCCGGCAACGCGATTGTAACGTCGATTTCCAAATACGTCTTCTGCATTCCCGCCGGACTGCTGATTTTGATTTGTCTGGTTCCGTCCGGCTGCCGAAAGGCTCTGGCGCTGCTGGCGTTTGTCGCTCAGCTGGGCGCTGTCGGCGTTTGGGCAACGGTTCGACAATGGATTCAGCATCTGGAAATCGTCCCGGTTATGGACGCAGCGAAGATGACTCAATCGGTTCAATGGTCGCCGATAATCGCGTTTTTGGTTCTTTTCGTTTTCGGACTGCTGGTTTGCGGCTGGATTGTTTCCCGCGTCGTTGTCGGGTGCAAGACTGCCGAGTAAATCGATATTTGAAATCCCCTAATTAAAAGCATTCAACATACACATATAAATCAGGAGAACAGTTATGCAATATCCGTGGTGGTACGTACCGATTTTAACCAGTCCGCTTGTCATTGCGGCAGTGTCCGTCATTCACGTTTTGGTGAGCCATTACGCCGTTGGCGGCGGTATTCTTTTGGCGAGAGAAAACGCCTACGCCGTCAAGACGGACGATGAGGAGTATCGAAAATACTGGAAGAGTCACACAAAGTTTTTTGTCCTGCTGACCGTCGTTTTCGGGGCGATAACCGGCGTCGGAATCTGGTGGACGATTGGCTTGGCGTCTCCGCTGGCGACGCAGGCGCTCATTCAGACGTTCGTTTTCGGCTGGGCGATTGAATGGGTCTTTTTTGTCATCGAGCTGGCGGCGGCGTTCGCGTTCTATTATTACTGGGACAAACTCGCCAAACGCGACCACGTTCTCATCGGCTGGGCGTACGCTCTGGCGGCGTGGGTCAGCCTCGTTCTGATTACCGGAATCACAGCGTACATGATCAACGCCAAAGGGCTTTTCGGCGACTACGCTCAAACCGGCAATTTCTGGCACGCGTTTTTCAACGTCGAGTTCCTGCCTCAAATGATCGCTCGAACCGGCGCGGCGCTCCTGCTGGGAACGCTGTACATTTTCGTTCACGCCAGCTGGACGATTAAAGACAACGACGCGCTGAAGACAAAAGTCGTCCGAAGAATGATCGCCCCGTCGATTGTCGGCGCGCTCTTCCTCCTGGGCGGAATGGTTGCCAGCGTCGCCCTGTTCCCTCAAAATGCGCTCATGGCAATTGAACGCGCTGCGGCGCTGAACATTATGCTGGCGCTGACCGCCGGGTCGTTGGCGCTGCTGGCGTTTATGATCGTCTTTTTCGTCTTTCCGAAACCGCAGACGCTTACTCCGCAGTTTTCGCTCTGCCTGCTCTTTATCGCCTTTGCAGCGTTCGCCTGCAGCGAGTTTATTCGAGAAGCGGCGCGAAAGCCCTATATTGTCGACGGGCAGATTTTAGGCAACCAGATTGCCGTATCTCAAATTGCCGACTGCCAGAAAGACGGCTTTTTGTCTCAGGGCGTCTGGACAAGCAAATACATGCAGACGAAAGACGCCAATCCCGGCTTGGCTCTGTTCATGCACCACTGCAACGACTGCCACGCCTCGGAAATGGGTCTTTCCGCCTTGAGTCTGCTGACCTACGGCGAAACCAAAGAGCAGATTGCTGAAAAGATTAAACATCTTGACAAACCGAACGTCTCCATGCCGCCGTGGTGCGGAACGGACGAAGAAGCCAACCAACTGGCAGAGTACCTCGTTTCGATTCAGAGAAAAGAGGGAGAGACTAATTAGTAATGAGTAATTAGTAATTAGTAATTGACGCAAGCGATAGGCGAGCCGGGAACGTCAGTTCCCGAGTATAATATCAACGCCCCGCACACGCCCTGTGACGAAGCCGAAGGTCGGGGAGTGCGGCGGCTTGACGCCGCCTTAACCAACGTCCCGCTCTAAACCTTCGACGAAGTCGAAAACGTTTCCGGGTCGCGGACGAAGTCCGCTTTATTCCCTCCCGTATTAATCGCTTCAGTATCTTTTTCTTTCGCCCTCCGGTGGAGAGCGAAAGAAAAAGTGTATTTGACGATATTTTTATTATCGGTATCCTTTTTCCGTGGGTTAAAACCCACGGCTAGAAACATTTAACCGCTACGCGGTTAAGCGGCGTATCACCGCCCGGGAACTGACGTTCCCGGTTCGCCTTTCCCCCCCTTTCTATCCTCGCCTCCAATGACAACCGTCAAACGATTCGTAAGCGCTTTCTTTCTGTTCTTAATCGTCCCTCTTTGCGTCTGTTACGGATTAACAACAGAGCTTTCTGGCGATTTGACCGAGGTTAACGATCCAGAACGTTATTATACAAAGAACGAAATTGACAGCTTTGAAGACATGTTCAAAACCGGAAGGATTAATTTGAACTTTCGTTCTTGGGATCATGGCAAAGTTCTTCATTACGCCGCTTTGAAAGGCAATCTCGATTGGGTTAAACGAATTGTGGAAATGGGCGCGGACGTCAACGAAGCAGACAATAACGGCAGGACGCCGCTTCTGTTCGCTGCGATTAGCGGAAATCTGGATGTAGTTGAGTATCTCGCCGAACAAGGCGCAGACGTCAACGCCAAAGACAACAACGAAAAGAACGCGCTCCATTTTGCTGCCGAAGTCGGCTCTTTGGATGTGGTCAAATGGCTGGTGGAAAAGGGGCTGGACGTCAACCAAAAATGCAAAGACATTCTTGAGGAAACGCCGTTGCTTTACGCCGCAGATAGCGGTTCTCGAGAACTGGTTCAATGGCTTATAGAACATGGCGCTGACGCTGAAATTAAAGATGATTGCGACCAGACGATTTTATTTCATGCCGTTACAAGCAATTCTTTAGAGTTGGTTCAGTATTTGTTTAAATACGAAATTGGCGTTACGCCTGAATCAACATCGTCAATGTTGTATTACGCAGCCGGAGAAGATTCTCTGGAAATGCTAAAATTTCTGATTGAACAAGGCGGCGATCTCAACGCAGAATCAGAGTTCCTTCATGGAATGTCGCCTTTGCATTTATCGTCATATCACGGCAATTTGGAACTGGTTCAATGGATGCTTGAACAGGGAGCCAACGTCAACGCAAAAGACATTAATGGATGGACGCCTTTATTTTATGCGTGTACGAAAGGTTCCCTGGAAACAGTTCAAAAGCTGGTTGAATGCGGAGCGGACGTCAATGCAAAGGATGTGGGCGGTTTAACGCCGATTTTTTTCGCATCCCAAAAAGGTAATTTGGAAATCGTTAAATGGCTGGTTGAACATGGCGCAGACGTCCGCGCAAAAAGCGATGACGGAGTAACAGTAATGTTTTCCGCCGTTCTTAGCGGTTCGTTTGATCTGGTTCAATGGCTCATTGATCAAGGCGTTGACGTCAACGCCGAAGCGGATAACGGTTCTACTGCTCTAACGTTTCTCTGTGACCGCGACAACGCAGCTACAGGCACAGATAATCTGAAAATGGCTCAGCTTCTAGTTGAGCATGGAGCAAACGCCAATCCGAATCTGGGTAAAAAGTTATGTCCCTACTGGATCGAACTGTGGAAAAAACAAAGCAAATCTACAACGGGCGTGAATTACCCGTTGATTCGTTACCTGATGTTTCACGACCCCGTTTTTATTAGCGCCGTTTCGGTAATATTTTTAGTTGCTATACTCGCATTGTTGTATTTCGTTTTAATTAAAAGAAGAGCAAAGAAAAACGAACAAATCGAGACGGCGTAATCAAAGTAGGAGACAGACGAAACGTAGAAAATATCTATATCCTTTTCGTAGCCCCCAGATTTATCTGGGGGGCTAAACAAAGACGCCACATCCCAAACGCTTCCCCTCCACTCCCTCCCCCGCTCCTTTAGGAGCGGGGGAGGGAGTGAAATTCGTGCGTTATAATATTGTTTACGTCGTTATTGATCCCACGCCTAAAGGCGTGGGCTACGTTTTAGCAGGTTCTTCTAATCTATTTTCGCAACCTATATTTTATCGCCTCCAATCGAGACTGCGTAGAATCGGGAGGGGTTGGTAAAAGAAAAAAGCGAGAGCTTGGCTCTCGCTTTTCGATTAATATATTAGATTTTCGCAGGTCATTGGACAAGGCGGCGCCTAAGGGCGCCGCACTCCCCGTCCTTCGGCTCGTCTCGGCTTATTCGTAACACGTTGGACAAAGCGACGGCAAGCCGTCGCACTCCATAAATTACAGCGGCGCAACGGTTCCGCCGGAGTTGTCCATGTACTCTCGGGCGCCGCCGGGGAGCTGGTCAGGAGCGATATCGATCGCCTTCATTTCTTCTTCCAGTTCCGCCTTGAGCTGTTTGACGACCTCAGCGTAATTCGGGTCTTTGGCAACGTTGACGTTTTGTTTCGGGTCGGTCAGGTTGTCGTACAGTTCCACTTCGTCCGTGCCGGGGAAACACGCCAGCGTGTATCGATCTGTTCTCAGCCCCCAATGCGGCGGCTGCGCTGTGTAACAGTAGAACAGACGGCTGCGCCATTTCGCCGGCTGTTTGCCTTCCAATAACGGCAGAATGGAAACGCCCTGCATGTTGGACATGTCCTCTTTCGCCGTTTTGGACTGAGCGATGTCAAGCAGCGTCGGGGCGAAGTCCGTATTGGAAACCAGCTTTTTGCAAACGGATCCCGGCTTGATATGTCCGGGCCAACGGACGACAAACGGCATGCGAATCGACTCGTCGAGAATGATTCGCTTGTCGTACAAGCCGTGCTGACCGAGCCAGTAGCCTTGGTCGGCGCAGTAGATAACAATCGTGTTGTTCGCCTGTCCCGTTTCGTCCAGATACTTCAAAATTCTTCCGACGTTGTCGTCGATGCCGCGAACGCAGCGGAGATAATTCTTCATCATGAACTGATAGGCGTCGCGCGTCTTCTGTTCGTAAGAGTCATTCGGGGACGTTTTGAACTGGTGCTTGTGCAGCGGATAATAGAGGCTGACAATCGTCGGGGTCGGCGTTTTGAGCAGCGGAGAAATGCTGCGATCTTCAAACAAGTTGTCCGGCTCCGGGATTGTAACGCCGTCGAACATGTGTTCGTAACGGGGCGCGTAGTCAAACGGATAATGCGGCGCTTTGAAATGCAGCATCAGGCAGTACGGCTTACCCGTTTTTTCCTGAGATTTGAGCCATTCCAGCGCGCGGTCTGTGTAGACGTCCGTCGCGTATCCCTGATACTGTTTGACGTCTGTTTCCGAGCGGAATTTGGGGTTGAAGTAAACGCCCTGATCGTGGACGATTTCGTAATGGTCAAACCCTTCCGGCGTGTTTTGCAGATGCCATTTTCCAATCAGCGCGGTGGAGTAGCCCGCATTTTGCAAAGCGGTGGACACCCATTCGCATTCCGGGGAAATGGCGGCAAAAAGACGTCTGACGCCGGTGCGGTGCGAGTACTGACCGGTAATAATGCTCGCCCGGCTGGGAGAGCAGAGCGAGAAGTTGCAAAACACGTTGTCAAACCGAATGCCTTCGTTGGCTAACGTGTCAATATTGGGCGTCGAAACGTAGCCTCTCAAATGCGGAGCCAAGTGGCTGTACGCGGAAATCGCCTCCGACGCGTGGTCGTCCGACATAATATAAATTATATTCGGTCGCTGTGACGCGGAGGTATCGGCTGCCTCGCCGTTGTCGTTCGCAAGAGCAAACGCAGGAAGCAGAGCCAGCAGAGCTAAAATGTATCGTAGCATGGGAGAGTAGCGGTAAGTTTTGAGTGGTTAGTGGTTAGGACGCAAGCGCGGTTCTCTAACCACAACAGAACAAGAATATAAAACAGCGGTAAGTTTTTAGAGGTTGCAGTCAGGATAATATTAAATCCTTACTACTTACCACTAACAACTTACCACTGCGCGCAGCGCGCGAATCACGCGCCTTCTTTGACAAAGCCTTCCAGATCCAGCTTGACGGCTGTCATGCGATCCATCGGACCTTCGTATTCGATGGTGTAGGTTTCGGTTCCGCCGACGGTCTGGCAGAGTTCGAGCGCTCTTGCCCAATCAACGCGACCTTGACCGATAATCTTGTTGTCGGATTCCTTGATGTGAATCGTCTTGGTGCGGCCCGGATACTTGGCAATGAGTCTGTAGGGATCAGCTCCCTTGTTGACGCAGTGTCCGAGGTCGATCTGAAGCTGAACGAGTGAGCAGGAGTTGTCAGCGAAAACTTCCCAGCTGGACAGACCGTTAGCCTGATCAATGACGTTGAAGTCATGCTGATGAGCGTGATAGCCAACGAACAAGCCAGCTTTCGCCGCTTCTTCAGCCGCCTTGGAGAAGTTCTCTGCGGCTCTCTTCCAGCCGTCTACGCCGTCGTTGCCCATGCCGGGGCAAATGATGAACTTGGCGCCCAGTTCAGCATGGAATTCAATCGTCTTTTTGAGTTCTTCCAGATTCTCAATCTGACCGCGGCCGGTGTGAGAACCGGTGCAGAACAGACCAGCGTCGTCCTGGAATTTGCGAAGTTCCTGAGCAGTCTTTCCGCCAAATCCGGCGTATTCGACTCCCTTATATCCCATAGCCGCCAGTTCAGCAAACCGTTTGGCGGGATCGTTGGAAATGCCGCCGATGGAGTACAGCTGCAAGCAAATCGGAATATTCTTTTTCTGGTCAGCGAACGAAAACGCCGGAGCAAACAGCGATCCCAACGCGAACGCGCCGGTTCCGAGCAATAAATCTCTTCTTGTAATCATTTTTGTAGTCCTTTTTGGGTTAGGGGGGAAAAGGGAAATTGGTAGTTAGTGGTTAGTGGTAAGTGGTAAGTGAGAGGAGCGCTTTGCGTCCTTACCACTTACCACTTAAAACTTACCACTAATTACAATGAACTATCTCGCTCTGCCGGAGTTTGCCAGGTCAGAGCCGAGTTTGGGCCAGCCGCCGGTTCCGTTGTCGGTTGCCATGGCGGCGGACTCGCACTTTACTCCAACGAGAACTTCGTCGTCTAAAGTAAAGCACAGCAGGTTGGGTTTGGCGATAACGGCTGCGGAACGAATCGCCGCTTCGAACTTGCCCGTCCAGCGGACGTCGCCGCGGCGGGTGGAAAGCCCGTACATCATGCCGGTGTTGTCGCCGAAGTAAAGCATGTGATCTTCGCCCAGAACCGGGGTCGATTCGATCATGCCGCCGGCTTCGTACTGCCAGCGCATTTGTAACGTTTGACCGTCAACGCAGCACATGAATGCGCCGGGTTCTCCCAAACGGCGGGAGAACGTGCAGCCGATGTAGATGTCGCCTTCGCGGTCGACAACTGGCGAGCCGAGCATCTGTCCCGGCATTTTGCACTGCCACAAAACCGAGCCGTCCGGACCGAAGCCCTGAAGGATGTTGTCACGACTGGCGACGACGAGCGTTCCGTCCTGCAAGACCGCCGGAGACGTGTTGAGGAACCCGCCGGTGTATCCGACTTCGTGAACCTGATCCCAGAGGGATACGGCTTTTGTATCTTGCAAATCCAGGGCGAACAGGAACCCGTTTTCAGACCCAACGTAAAGCGTGTGTCCGCAAATTACGCCGGGGGCGTCCAACTTGGTGCGGGAACGGAAATACGGCTTTTGCTGTTTCTTTCCGTCGAGGTCAACCAGCGTCAACCCGCCCTCGTAAGAACAGATGAGCGTGTCGCCGGTTGGGGCGATAATCGGGGCGGCAAAGCCCAGCGGCTCGCCGACGTCGCACGGCTTGTAGACCATGCGTCCCTGACTGTCAACGCAGTGCAGAAAGCCGTCGAGCGAATGGAACCGGTAACAGCCTTCTTTATCCAAAACGATTGCGCCGGGAACGTGACATCCCGTTGCGTATTCCCACGCGATTTGCGGCTGGTCTTCGGAAATGTCGAGACAGACGACTTTGTTTTGAGAGTAAAAAACGAGTCGTCCCTGAGTGTCGACAACCGGAGCGTTGCGAACGGGTCGCGCGTTTTTGCTCAGAGGAATCTCTTCCGGGAAAGCCCAAAGACAATCGCTGGGGCGCTCTTTATCCGGACGAAGCGGTTCTGGCGGAAGCGGCGGCGGGACGTCGCGCTTGGGCGCAGAAACAGACGACGTTGGTCTCTGTGGAATGCCGTATTTGTTGCGATTCGACTGACTGATCGGTCTGAGTCCAGAATCTTCGTCTTCCGGACGCTTGGCTCTGACGCGCGATTCTCCCGGCATGCGTTCCGGCGTTTCCGTTGGTCTGGGAGCAGACGGCGGAGCAACAGACGGGGCAGGACGTCGAATCGTCGGATTCGTATTTTGAGGCGGAACCTGAGCACGCGGCTGGAACGAATACGTCATGCCGCCAGACGGTTTGGAAGCCGGCGGAGGCGTTGCTGGACGTTCCGGCGCTTTGGGAGGTTCCGGAGCCTTTGGAGGTTCTGGAACGCTTGACTTCGGCGGTTCCTGGACGCTCGATCTGGGCGGTTCATGATATGCTGGCGGCGCGGACTTGGGCGGTTCCGGCGTTACAGGACGCGGAGGCTCTGGAGCCGGCGCTGCGGGCTTTTCGTCTGCCGGAGGAGTCGGTTGAAGTAGCGAACGCGGTGGTTCTGTAACCGGCTTCATGCTCTCAACAGAGGGAGAAGGAGTAGCCGGAGCTTGCGCCTGAATTGGAGCTTGAGGCTGAGCTGGAGCTTGTGGCTGAGCTGGAGCTTGTGGCTGAGCTGGAGCTTGTGGCTGAGCTGGAGCTTGAGGTTGAGCAGGAGTCGTCGACTGTTGTCCATAAGTATTTTGAGCTGGCTGCTGACCGTATCCGCCTTGAGCAGGTTGCTGACCGAATCCGGTTTGCTGTTGCTGACCGTATCCGCCTTGCGGCTGACCGTAGCCAGTCTGAGCCGGTTGCTGACCATATCCGCCCTGAGTCGGTTGTTGACCATATCCGCCCTGAGTCGGTTGTTGACCGTATCCACCCTGAGTCGGTTGCTGACCGTACCCGTTTTGCTGGGGTTGACCGTATCCGCCCTGAGGCTGTCCGTATCCGGTTTGTTGTGGCTGACCGTATCCAGCCGGAGTTGGTCTGACGCTATTGGCAGGAATTCCACCGCCGGCAGTTTGACCGTATCCCGGCTGCTGTCCAAATCCGCCTTGAGGTTGTCCGTATCCTGTCTGAGGTTGACCGTATCCACCCTGGGGCTGTCCATAACGATTTTGGACAGGCTGCTGACCGTAACCGCCTTGAGGCTGTCCGTATCCGCCCTGAGGCTGACCGTATCCGCCCTGAGCTGGCTGCTGACCGTATCCACCCTGGGGTTGACCGTATCCGCCCTGAGGTTGTCCGTAACCGTTTTGTTGCGGCTGACCGTACTGGTTGTATCCGCCCTGAGGTTGTCCGTATCCGCCCTGAGCTGGCTGTTGACCGTACTGGTTGTATCCGCCCTGCGGCTGTCCGTAGCCGCCTTGAACAGGTTGCTGACCAAACTGATTAAATCCGCCCTGCGGTTGTCCGTATCCCGGCTGTCCGCCAACCTGACGGAAAATTCCGATTCCCGACGTCCGACAGTTGGGGCACATCATCGGCGCGCTCATATTTTGAACCTGAAAACCACAACGCGTACACTGATATTGATTCATCTTTAATTACAATTCACGAAAAACTAACCAAAACTGGCGTCTGCGCTGAATTACTCATCAACAGGAAGCCAATTATTATTTAATGGGATATAAATCGAATTTATAATCTGTTACAACGCTGAAATTCCGTTATTGAACTTCGACAGCCGCTCGAGTATAAACTTTTCCGTTGTCTCTCAAAACAACCCAGCCTTTGACTTCTGTAATCTCAACGCCGTGGGAGCTGCTGGAATTGTGACGTCCGGCGTCAAAGCGCTGTCCGGTTTCAACCAGTTCAATAGTATTTTTGATTCCGTTGGCTTCGCACACCGAGCAAACGTAATGCGCTAAAATGCGTTCAAAAGGATGCGCTCCCGGACTGCGTTTGGGATGCCAGCGATAATACGCCTCGCCGATGTCCTGTAACAAACGCGGCATGCGTTCCGGCGTTGACGACTGAAATTCAATCATCGTGCCAATAAGTCCGGCAGAAGCGCGATCGCCGCGAAGGAAGCCGTCCAGCAATTCGTCTCGATCGATACTCAAAGAGTTGTTTTCGCAAAGCTCCGGACCGAGAAAAATTTTCATCAGCTGATCTCGGGAAATGCCGCCAGACAATTTGCTGACAACCGTTTGAACAATCGGAGCCGCCTTTTGCGGAGCCGGTTGAAATGCAGGTTGAGCTGCAGGCTGCGCAACCGATTGAGGCGCGGGAGCAGGTTTGGGCGTTTCTACTACAGGAGCCGCAGGGGCGGGTTGAGCTGACGCAGCGCCTTTCAAATTGGCGCACAGATAATTGACCGCATCGTTGATTTTGCTGTCCAGAGCGCTGAAAGCAGCCTGAAGATTATGATTTTGATTGTCAAACAAACCAGAAATGTGAGAGACCGCATCTGCAACGTCCTGTTTGGCTGCTGCATTGGGATTTGGCGCGCTTTCTCCAGAACCGCTGCTGACCGCAACGGATCCCATTTCGTCAAGACGCGTTAAAACAGACTGAATCATGCTTTTCAGCGGCGTCAAATCTACTGGAGCTGGCTGAGCAGAAGCGGCGGAAGACTTTTGTCCCTCCTGTATAAGATGATTGGTAAGCTGTTTTTTAGCTTCGTCCATCAAACCGTTAATCCTATCCAGAGACGACGCTATTTCAGACAAATTGGACGTTGTATTTCCAGAACCGTTAGTTGCATTGAACCCGGAACTCCCTGTCCCACTGGACGATGACATAAAATCAAAAGGCATAATTGATAATTCGATAAGGTAAACGGGTTAAATCTAAAGCCGAAAATCTAACGTAGAATCCGGCGCCAACCCCTCTTAATATATATAATATACTCTTCTTTACAAATTTGCAATTCCCTTTCAGGAAAAAGAGAGCAATTTTTAATCAAAATTTTATTATTCTATAAATCTTGATATATTTGTCTATATTGCGGTATACGGCGCTTTAACCGCTGCGATCGCGCTCGATTAAGACGTTTTACTGACATTTGATTTGTTTTTCTCGAAGCAGCATGCGGGTTTCGCCCTGATGGACGTAATGGCAGTCCGTGCAGGATTCGATCCAGTTGGAGTCGTCCCAGCCCTTGGATTTGAGGTCTTGATGGAATCCTTCCAGCTTGACGCGTTTCTGCTCGACGTGGCATTTGGCGCACGATTCCTGGACGGATTTCCAATGTCCGACTTCGACTTTGTCTCCAATCTTTTGGACTTGATGGCATTTGGCGCACGGGTTGGCGACGTGCTCAAACTGATGCTGATAGAACCGTTTCCACGTTCGGGGTCCGTTATGCTCTTTTTCGTTGACGGCAACGACGAATTCGAATTCTTCTTCCCGCCCGTCTTTTGCCGACATGTACACATAATGACGTCCAGGTGATACGTTGAGGACAGCAAAGCTGGCGGCTTTGCTCTGAACGCGTTTGTTGAACGAAATCTCTTCGTCGTCCAGATACAGCTCGTCAAACTGACCGCGAACGATCATCCCTATTTGCGACCCCAGCAAGACGGACTCGTTGGGCGGCGTTACAAGCGTCTTTCCCGCCGGGAGAGGCTTAAACGGTTCCGCCGCGGCTTCGTCTGCAGACGTCTTTTGCATACAAAAAGCAAACAGACAGGCGGACAGCGCAAGAGCCGTCAACGATATAACTGTTAAACGTATTTTGTAACGAATATTCATTTTCAATCTCCAAATTTAATCGCTAACCCAGGATTTCCGCTGTCGGGAACTGGGAATATTAAGTTCCTGTCGATACTTGGCGACGGTTCGTCGGGCGATGTCAAAGCCCTGCTTTTGCAGCGTCTCGGCAATGGCGTCGTCCGACAAGGGCGACGATTTATTTTCAGCGTCGACCAGTTCTTTGATTTTGGAACGGATTACCGCGTACGCAACGCCGTCGTCTGAAGACTGTCCTGCTCTATCAACAGGTTCCGAACTGGACGCTGACGACGCCGTCCCGCCGCCAAAGAGCTTTCTCAACTCGACAATCCCGCGCGGCGTTTGCATCCATTTGTCTTTAACGGCGCGGCTGACGGTCGAAACGTCTATTTCCAGTTTATCGGCAATTTGCTGCATGACAAGCGGGCGGATGTATTCCGGACCTTTGTCGAAGAAATCCTGCTGGTAATCGACGACCGCCTGACTGACCGCCAGAATCGTTTGCTTTCGCTGTTCAATCGCCTCGATAAACCATTGCGCCGAGCCGATTTTGTTACGAATGTACTCTTTTTCCTCTTTTGTCGCCTTGGGGCTGTTTTCCAGATTCCGGTACAGCGAACTGACTCGCAGCCGCGGCGTTTCCGACTCGTCCAACCGAACTTCGTACCCGCCGCCCTCTTTCGGAACGACAAACAAATCCGGAATAATCGGGTCGGCGCGGTCTTCCTGAAACTCTGACCCGGGGTTGGTCGTCAGCGTTCGCATGTAACGCAAAAGCGATTGCAGCCGGGGCATGTCAATATCCATTGCCTTGCAGATTTGCGGCAAACGGTTCTGTTCCAGATCCAGCAAATAACGTCCAATCAGAATTTTTAACTGCTCTGCGTCCGGCGTATCAGGTTTAATCTGTAACAGCAGACATTCCCTTAAATCGCGCGCGCCAACGCCCGCCGGATCCATCTGCTGAATGACTTTCAGAGCGTCGTACGCTTTGTCGATTGACTTCTCGTCGAGGTCAGGAAAGAGGGTTTCCATCGTAAACGGAACCGTCTGCTCTTTGCCGTCGACAACGTCTTTATACGACCCGAGAAAACCTCGCTCATTCAGAGCGGCAATAATACGCTCGCAGCGTTCCCGTTGCTCCGCCGACAGATCATACCACGGCAGCTGCGCCAGCAAATGCTCTTTGAGCGTTTCCGACGGCGCCGCCAGATTCGCCATGAGATTGTTGTAACGTTCCGCCGCGTCCTCCGCGTTGCCTGACGACCATTCATACGGGGAGATGTCCTGATAGAAATCGTCCTCCGCTTGTGACGACGCCTGAAAATCGTCCGTCTCGTTGGCAGAGTCAAAAGAATCGGCGTCGTCCGAATTGAAATCGTCTGAGCCGGCGTCAGAACTGGAAGCGTCGTCGTAATAGTCGTCGTCGGACATGTTGGCGTCTTCCAGCGCAGGGTTTTCCATGAGTTCCTGGTCAATGCGTTCCTGCAGCGCAAGAATCGGCAGCTGAAGCATTTCCATGGACGCAATGAGCCGTGGAGCCAGCTTTTGAGTCTGCCGTAATTCCTGACGCGGAGAAAACCGCATTCCCATACTCATTGCGGTTCCCCCTTTGCTATTCGACTATCCGACGTTCATTGAAGGCGTCGGAAAGAACTTCTCTGTTGGTAAACTCGACCATGGCGCCGAGCGCTATTCCCCGCGCCAGACGCGAGATTTTGACTTTTTTCCCGTTGAGCAGATTGACGATATGCCCCGCCGTCGCGTCGCCCTCCACCGTTGGATTGGTCGCCATGATCAGCTCGACTTCCGGGTCGCTGGGGCTGGACTGTTTGATCAACCGTTCAACGCGCTGAATCAGCGGAGCAATCGTCAAATCTTCCGGACCGGTTTTATCCAGCGGAGAAAGCCGCCCCTGCAAGACGTGATACAAGCCGTGATAGACGCCCGTCTTTTCAAGCGCGATTAAATCCTGCGGCTGCTCGACGACGCAAATCTGTCGTTCGTTGCGGCTATTATCCTGACAGATGGGACAGTACTCCTCCTCGGACAGGTTGTAACAGTTTTTACATTGATGAACGTTGAGTTTGACGTCTCGAATCGCGTCGGACAGAGCCAGCGCTTCATCCGTTTTGACGCGCAAGACGTAATACGCCAAACGCTCGGCGGACTTCCGCCCAATGCCGGGCAGTTTAGCAAACTCGTCTATAAGTCGAACTATCGGTTGAGCCAGTTCAGGCATGACAATATCAAATTAAAGGGATTATAAATTATCAATCGACAAGACCAACAGGACGAATCGTGAATTGTTACAATTCGCCCTGTCGGTTCTCGACTCTCGTTTTTGTTACTGATTCAGACGCTGAATATTCATACCCGTTCTGAAGTTGAACGGATACGGCTGAATATCAGTTCCGCCCGCCGTTCTGGATTCAATAATCAACTTGTATTGAGAACCCAAAGGCTGATGCGGCAGAATCGGCGTTACAAGCGTCGCCGTCTGTGTTTCGCCGTTCGGCTGAGCCGGAACCCACACGCCGCCGGGCTGACCTTCCATGTATACGCGATATTCCAAGTTGCCAGCCGACCCTGCGCCAGTAGCGGTTAAGGTCATCGTGAACCCTTCCGGAGTCGTATTCGGGTCGCCGGTCTGATCAACGCTCAGGAACCGCTGTCCGGAAACGCTGACTTTGGCGAATCCGGCAGAACGTCCGTTCACCATCGCCTGAACCTGAGTTGAACCCATCGATCGAGCGATGAATCGTGACGGATCAGTCGGGTCTTGCGTCAAGATGCTGGGATCGTCTGCCGTAAAGGTTGCCGGAGCCGGGAACGCCTGTCCGGTTTTCGGATCAACTGAGCTTACTGTAAACGACGGCGTCGACTGACCGATTTGCAGAACAACGTCCGGCGGAGTAATCGTATAGTTCGGCGGAGTCGAAACGTCAACGTGAACGAAAGCGACGCGGCTGTCGTTCATGCCGTTCGGATCGACGGTTTCCACCTTGACCTGAGCAGCGCCGGGCTGCAAGCCGGTTATCGTGTTGGTATTGGAATCAACCTGAATGACGCCGTTTGTGTCAATCGCGCTGATTCTGTAGGAAACGTCGAACGGGAGCAAGCCGCTGTCAGGAACAATCTGAACGGCGTCGAGCGTTCTGGATTCTCCCTGAACCAGACTCATCTGCTGCGGCTGAACGACCAGAGCGCCGGTATTGTCAGACGTCATGCCGCCGACCTGAACCACCAATGGCGAAATTGTACCCAGGGAGCCAAGCGACGCCTCAGCCGTACCGTTGCCCAGCGACTTGCCGACGAGCAGTTTTCCGCCGCCGGTAGCCGGAGTCCAATCAGCATTCTTCGGAGTCGTCAACTGCAAGGCAGGATCGCCCGTAACGTCGCGACCCAACGTACCGTTAGAGTAATATTCACGAACCTGAACCGGCGTTGACGTTCCAACGCCTGGGATTCGCGCCATATCCGGAACAAATTTCAATCCGATCAGTTCGCCCGTTTGGACGCCGCTAACTTCATTGACCAGATCCAAACCGTTGTTGACCAAAACGCCGTGATCGTCGACATATTCTCCGATTGCCAGGCGGTTGCCATCGGCTCCGACGATGTATTCGCCGTCGACGATGTCAACCAGAGCCGGCGCGTCGCCTGCGACAAAGGTTGAACCGTATCCAACGCCGCCGGTTTCAATATTGTTAATCACGCCGCCGTTGACTCCCGGAGGAACGACTGTTACAGAGGCGTCTGTCTTCAACGCGCCGAGTTCCGCAACGGCAACCGTTCGACCTTCAGAAACGCCCAGAACAGCGCAGTCTTTCGACGCAGCTGCAATCTTCGGATCTGCCGTATAGAACTTCAATCCGTCGGCTTCTGTTACAACGTGGAGACGTCCGCCGCGCATTGCCGTTACCTGGAATCGCATTGATTCGCCAACCGCGATCGTCGGAGCCGGCGGGTCGATTGTCAGGTTTTCAAACGGATCGTTGGTAACGGTTACCGGAACCGTAGCCGACGCCGTCTTGTACGCAACGTTGACGTTCGCCGATCCTGCCTGCATTGCAGAAACCGTTCTCATGCCTTGCATAATAGCCGCCGGAGAATCCGTCGTTACCTTCAAGTCCGTCTGAGCGAACATCGGGTACAAGCCCGCCGCCGACTTGCCCTGAATGAACAGGTTGCGCGTATCGCCAACAGACATCTGGAGCGCCGCCGGTTCTACGACAATTTCGGTAATCGGATTGTTATCAACTGTCAGTTCGCAGGCGCCGCGAACTTTCTTAACCATCAATTCAGGAATCGTAGCAGAAATTGTGGAAGCGCCCGGTTGCAAGCCGCAAACCTGGAATCCGCGAACTTCAGCGCACGCTTTATCCTTCGACGAGAACACTGCAGACGCCGTTCTGTCGAGCTTCAAACCGCTGGGCGTTACAACGTAAACTCGCGGTTCTAACGCCTGACCAACGGAAATGGTCGCAGCCGCCGGTTCGATAAGAATCTCGCCGTTTTCCTGAATATCCTTGAGTTCTTCCGCCGTCAAGCCCTTGACGATTGCGGTGATAGTCGCCTTCTTGTCGCCCATGAGGAACGTTACAACCGAGATGCCAGGCGCCTTGCCGACAATCGCGTTCATAGCCGCATTGTACTCAACGCAAGTCGGGTTGCCGGAAACGACGGTGCACATCTTGCTGAAGTCCGTATTGCCTCGAACGATAGCGACGTCCTTGCCCAAAACGCGGGATTCGCCAACGCGCATGTTGACAACCGATTCAACCGGACCGAACTGTTCCTGAATGGTTGCTACCACTTCGACAACAGCCGGCGAGCTGGTTACGTTGTTAATCGTTGCAGTAACGTTCGCCTTGCCGACTTCTTTACCCAACGCCTTGTTCGCCTGCATTGTCGCAACGTTCGGATCTGAAGATTCCCACTTCAGGTCCGGGAACGAGGTAATCAAACCAATTGACTTCCCGTTCTTGAACCCTTCCGCTTCGAACGTCGCCAATTCTCCGTTGTTGGTCAACAGACGAATTTCTTTATCCGGAATGAGTTTCATCGAGTCGATATCGAGTTCCGCAACAACGTTGACTTTAATCTTTTCGTCAGATTCTACGCCCATGTACTCGGCGGTATAGGTAGCGCTTCCAGGCGCCAGAGCTTCAATCGCGCCGTTGTTGGGCGTTGAACTATTTTTGTCGCCGGTGGCATAGAACGTCGCCTTGTCGGTTACGAGCTTGGTTCTCTTTCCGAACTTGGCAATAACGCGGAAGTCGGTAAACTTGGCGCCGACCGGGACGTTGACTTCTTCTCCCTGATCGCACAGCAGCTGAACCGAAGTCGGCTGACCCGGTTCCGCTTCACGCTTCATGCCTTCTGCATACAGGTCGCACGTCTGAGCGTACCAGCGAACGGATCGATTTCCAACCTTCGCTTCCATCCATTGGAGATAGTTCGGCTTGACAGATTTCAAAACCGGAGCCGTCCATTCGACGAATTCCGATTCAAAATTCGGTCCCCACTGAACGTTGGTCGCCATTTCTTCTCTGTCGCCCTTCTTCAAGACGATTGAATATCCCTGCGAGGAATCGACCGGAACGAAGATTCCCGGCGGGTATCGTTTGACCAAAATTTCCACTTCCGGATCGTTGGGATCCAAAGTTGACTTGTCAGCCGTCAGGGTCAGCGACGCCGCTTTGCCAGCGTATCGAGCCTGAATGGTATACGCGCCGGCGGCGTTGTCCGGGAAGATAACTTCCGGACGCGTTCCGACTCCCGGCGGATTCCAGTACACGCCAGACGGGACGTCCCACGCGATTGCCGACGGTTCCACTTCCTTGAATTCCGAGTCGCCCGAAAGCAGTTCTTCAACCGCCAGCGTTACAGCAGAACCTGGTCCCGGATTGGTTGTAACGTACTGCGGAACAATCTTGATTTCAGCGGGAACGGCCGCTTCAGCAACTTCAACCGTGCATTCAGCAGAACCTCTGACGTACGGAATGTATGTCGCCGTCATCTTGAACGGTTCCGCAGACGACTGCCCGAACAGAACCGGCGCCTGCCAGTAGACGGCGTCCGGACGTTCAATCTTGTACTGAGCGCCCGTCGTCATTTCGACAGATGTAATTGTATCGTCATCTCCGAGCTTGGCGTCCAGGAAGAGTTTGTTTTCCACCGCCTGATCCACCGCCAGCTTGACAGAATCCTTTTCCCAGCGAAGCGTCGCGTCGCGTCCGGCAACAACCGACAAATCGACAGCCGCCGGTTTGTCAGCCGCGATATGTTTTGCCGACAACGCCGCTTTACCCGGCAGAATCGCCATGTAAACGTCTGACTTCGGATTGTTCGGCTTGAGAATCTTGTCGTCAGAGGACTTGTATTCTGCAATGTCCGGAACGAGTTCAACGTCGCCCAATGTTGGCGAGTAGCCGGTGAGAATCGCTCTGCCGGATTCGCCCTGAATGCGAATGTTGCGGTCGACGTCCAGTTTCAACGTAACGTCGGCGCGCTCGTCGGTTGTCAGTTCAACTCTGTTTGAAGTTGAGCCGTAATACGAACCCCATATCGCAATCGGACCGACTCCCGGCTTGAGAGCCATGGCTTTTCCGCCCTTGAACGCGAACCCTTCAGCTTCGGTCGGGTCGTTTTGCCAAGCGATTCTGGTATACGGAACCCGGGCGACAACGCCGTCGCCGTAGGTTGCCCAGCCATCAAACGACATGCACAAGCCCAACGGCAGTTTGACCTGTCCTTCCGGGGTAATCTTTAATCTTTGCGGAGCGGGAATAACCGACACCGGCGCGTTAGCGGTGATTCCTCTGTAATTCATCACCAACGGCTGAGCCGATGTAGCTTCGTAACCCTTGATCATCAAGCGGTTGTCAACGTCGGCAAACTTGGTAGACGGTTTCGTATCAACAGAAACCCGATCCGGAGCCAGGGAGAAATACGTCCCGTTAGCGCTCAACGCCATAATTCTGGCGGGAACGGCGTGATCAACGGGAACAGCAATTTCCGGCGGGAATGCGGCAATGGATGCGACTTTGCCTTCCAGAACCGTAACCTTAACCATCTTTTCTTCTCCGCCCGCCTTGACGACAACGTCTGCCGTACCGGTCGAACGACCGATAAGACGTCCCTGATCGTCAACGCCGACGACTTTCAGATTTCGGCTGGAAACCTTGACCGGAGATCCGCTGGCGCCGCTAATCGACAACGGCAGCAGTTCATCCACGTGCATCGACAGTTCCGTCGGCGAAACGCGCAGTCCGCCCTTGCCCGATCCTTCAACAACGCTGAACGGGCAGTCCGCCGACAGTTCTCCCAGTCGTAGTTTAACAGCGCCTCCGCCCGGATTGAGCGTCTTGATTATCGCGCCCTTGTACTGCGCTACTTGCGGTGGGTCAATCGACCAGTCCAGCTGGCTGGAACCCGTCAGATTGACAGTCTTTCCAGACGCCGTTTGAGCGGTTACGTTGACTTTGCCGTCCATGCCCAACGGGATGTTTTGCGGCGTTACTGTAACTTTGAAACTCTGGAACGCTTCCGGCGTAACAGAAACCTCTGCCGAGGCGTCTATATATTGGTCTTTCGCGCTGGCGCGATACTGGCACACCACCGTCGACGACCCTTCCGCCAACCCTTCGACAAAGCCGTTATAATGATAAATCGTATCGTCGTTTTTAGACTTCCAGATGCAAGACTGCGACAAGTCCGCCGTCGTTCCGTTTTCGTATTCTCCAATCAGTTTGAACTGAATCGTTGACCCGACAGCCAACTCCGCCTTTTCCGGTTCAATGCGAACTTTCGCCGGCATGACCGGAGGCACGACTTCTACTTCGACCGTCTTACTGCGTCCAGCCGCATAGAACGTAACCTGTGTTTTACCCGGACTTTGAGCAAACGCCGTCAAACCGTCTGTAAAGTACATAACTCGCGTATCAGCAACCTGGGTTTGCGCCTCCGACGAGACGTCGCCCGCCAGTATCAACCCCAGATTAAACATACCCGGCTTGGCGACTTTGAAGTCTACAGTAGCGCCCACCGGAACAATCACCGGTTTAGGCGTTACCTTAAGAGCAAAGAACGTATTGTAAAGCATCCAACCCAAAAGCAGCAAAAGCAACAAGAGCAAAATCGTCCATTTGGCTTTGCGCTTCATGGCGTCCATGCGCTTTTTACGCGTCCACGGCATCGCCTGACAGCCCGGACAGCGTTTAGGCGCGTTGGGTCGCTGAACGTACAGCTGCATACATTCCGGGTCGTCACAGATAATCGGCTTGCCGATTTCTTCGTCTGATCGCTGATAGCCGTACGCCCAAACCAGACGCACGTTGTCGTTGGCGTCTTTGTATTTGAAGAAGAACGCAAGACGACCGGGATAGTCTGGCGTGTCGATAATCTCGTTGAAAAGCTGTTTGACCAGACGCAGCATCATGTCTTCCGCGCCGGAATACGCCTTGGCTGCGTTGAGCCGTTCGCGAATCTGCTCAACATAACCCGCCAGCGGTCCTTCCAGATCGCCTTCTTCAACCAGCTGAACAGACGCCTCTTCCAGACGCCCCCCCTGTTCGTCTCGAACGTAAAAGTTGACGGAATGCCCGTCTTCCTGCCATTCCGGCTCAGCAATAAGACCGCCAAGCCATTTAAACATAATTTTATCGTTCGCTCCGGCTGAGTCCAAAAGCGGAACGCCCGGCTCAATTGCTATCGGACGAAAATCAACGGCGTCTTCCGCCAAATCAACTCGAACAAATCTGGTTGCCATTTTATATTATACGCTAGGGGTTAGGAATAAATAATTCGGAATTTTTGAAGAGCTTTGCGTCAATTCTAATTCCGTGGGTTAAAACCCACGGCTACTGATATTGAACTGCTACGCAGTTCTAGCGGAAGCGCTTCGCGTAATTACAATTACAAATTACTAATTCTAATTGCTAAAACTCACGCATCTTAATTTTAACTGCAATATAGAATTTTTTCAATACTCTCCCCTATTATTTTTAAAATCTTTTCTAAAATTTTCTCAAAAAAATGGAAAAGGGGGCTTGATAATTAAAATAGTTAAATTATACTAGATATATCGATTGGGTAATTCTCCTTGTGGTTGAAAGCAATTTTAACTGCACCCGAAAGATAAGTTCGACTGTTAAAATAGCGTGTGGACAGTCGAAATTTTAGCCTGCGGCTCGGTAGTATTGAAGTGGTTCTCGATATTACCGCCGCGGGCTTTTTTAATTCGGAATGCGGAATTCGGAATAACGAAATCGAAGGCGAGCCGGGAACGTGAGTTCCCGGGCGTACAAACAGGTAGCGGTTCAATATTTCTAGCCGTGGGGCGGCGAGGCGCCGCTCACATTGCGTGCTGCCGCGCGAAAAGCCAAAGCCCGCTCCCGTTGGTCGCTTGCCCCGCTTTGGCGCTCCGACGAAGCCAAAAATCTTACTGGATCGCGGACGAAGTCCGCAAAAGAAAAAAGCGGGAGTTTCCTCCCGCTTTACGTATTCTTTTATAATTTAAGCGTAACTACGCTCCCGTTGGTCGCTTCGTTACCGCCTTTCAATTCATTTTTCGCCAGAACAGCAGTCCCGCAGCGCCAAGTATCAACAGCGCCCACGTCGATGGTTCCGGAACGGCGTTGCGGTCAATTGACAATCTGATAATATTGGATCCGTCGCCAACAAGCAACACCTTTATATATCCATCTTTATAGAGTTGTTCAACAGTTGGACTGGTAGAAAAATCAATGTTTTCTACAAGATTTTCGTATACATCACTCAAATCCGACGATTCTGATATGATTATGTCGATTGTCGAAAAAAATGGTATTTCATCGTTTTGCCAGTTTAATACAGCCGTACCGCCATTCATCGTGAATGTATCGCAGGTAAGAATATCTGCCCCAGTTCCATCCACTTCCATTAACAGTTCGCCGGTAAGTTTGAAATCTCCGTCAACATTAACGGAACCAACGGCGATGCCCGGCGAGAACGTTGCGTCGGAACCAACCTCAACGTCAGCTTGCATGCAGCCTTTTACGTCAACGCGACCTGAGGAAACAACAAAGCTTTCTGCGTTCACTAAACCGTCTGCGGCTGTGTAGATTTGAAATGGAGCGTCGTCAGTGGCGTTTACTGTAATTTCTGACGCACTAATCGAACCGACGAAAAGTTTTTCTTCATTTCCGGTAGTATTAATCGTCAGATTGTTATTTCCAGCATCCAGCGTTACGGGATTATTTTCGCTTCCGCCAGAAAGGTTGTACAGCGTACTGTCAGCCCCCAGCTCCAATGTACCTTCTGAAATTGTTGTCGTTCCGGTATAGGCGTTAGCGCCGTTGAGCGTCTGTTTTCCCGATCCTTCTTTGACAAGATTGATGGAACCGTTAATCGTAGAAGCTGTTGAGTAATCATCGCTGCCCGTGTCAACGGTCAACGTTCCAGAACCATTAATGGCTCCGACAATGTTGTTGCTTCCATCAAGCCCGCCAACAGAAATACTATGCCCATTGAGATCAACAGAGCTACCTGCATAACCGAAGGAAAGCGGTCCAGTGCCGTATGGCGTTCCGTCAACTTGAACAGGATTTGATATATAACCATGAGGAAAGTAAGATTGTCCACCACCGATTTGCGTCCCGCCAGAATAATCGTTGGAACCATTAAGAATAAGAAAGATTCCATCATCTTCTTCGACAATCAGCTTACCCGGCGTCGTTCCATTAGCATCAGTATAATCAGAAATTTTACCGGTTACCGATATAGTCTTATGCCATCCGGCGCGTAAGCCGCCAACGCCTTTAATTTGAATATCGTTGTCGTAAGTCGGGGTAGATTCAGACCAGTTCCAGATCGCTCCTTCTCGGACAATTGTTGTTCCATCTGCTGTAGGGAGTTCATTTGTCAAAACAAGAATGCGCCCAACGCCATAAACGTCGGATGACATTGTGTTGATTGGCAACCCAAAGGCGTAGCCAGCAATAAAGACTTTTGTATTTAAATAGCCCTCTGGGATATTGACTCCAAGATATGTCCATGTGTTCCGGTTACATTCTTCCAGATTAAAATAAACGAGACCTGTACCCGAATAATTCTGATATGTGATACTTGTTGAATGGGGACCATTTTTGATCATTAGAATATCATCATCACCGAGAACCGCTGCTTCGGTCGAATTGTAATTGCGTTCAATGATTTCAGCGCAAGAAACAGATTGTAGAAGAGCAACCACAAAAAAGGCAAGAAAAGCCGCGATAGAAAAACTACATGTCAAAATAGGGGGGGGGGGGGGAGGATTGGGAAACTTTTAGGATTAGCCATTATTTTACTCCTTCCAAGTGAATAAAAATGGTAAATGGTTATTAAACGACTTTTGCCCGGAACGTCCAAGCGCAAAATGAATTATCGTTTTTGTTCATTAGCTACATTATACACCAAAAATTGTAAATGTGAAGCGCCAATCTGGAAATTTTATTGAAAAATTTTTAAATACTAGTAAAACAGATAAAATCTACTGGATTATCTTTGTGGATTTTGCAGGACATCTTCTCCAGTATACAACATTTCTGGTTCGTCCGGAAACTACGCGTCAAACAGCTTTTGAGCGGAACAGCTCGTTCACGGATTTTGGCAAGCCGGAATGCGTCAGCTCCCGGGAAACACGGATTAGGCGCCTCGCCGCCCCCCGCCTTCTCTTCCCCTTTCGTCTATAATTCTTCAACGATAATTCATCAGCGCCGACCTGTCGGCTGATTTCAATAATTACAAACCAAGGAGTTATACACCATCATGAGCGTAATCACACAAACCGAACCGAACGACAATTACGTTGAAGTCCGACTCTCGGAACGCATTTCAACCAAAGACTACGAGAACTTTCTGCCGGTCATCGACAAGGAAATCGCCCGCTGCGGACGAATTTGCCTGCTGGTAATCATGGAGAATATTGACAGCTGGGACGTCGGAACCGGCTGGGAAGAGACGAAATTCATGTTCAGCCGATTCTCCAAAATCGACCGCGTTGGCATCGTCGGCGCGTCCGAACTCCAGAAATGGATGGCGTTCTTCTCCAAGCCGTTTACCATGGCGGAAGTCAAGTACTTCACCCACGAAGAGGAATCAGAGGCAAGAAAATGGGTTTCCGAAGCTGCTACAAAGTACGCCTGCGTCAACGAAAAGAAAGAAGACGAAAAAGAAGAAGGAGAAATTCCGGAACAGAACAGCGACCATGAAATCGTCGAAGTCGAAGAAAAGGAAGAAGAAGTCATTGGAGCTTGATTTTTTCGGAATCCGGTATAAAGACGCTCTTGCGCCCTCTTTACAATTATTCGCATGGGTCTATAATAATTAGTAATTAGTAATGAGTAATTAGTGCGAAGCGTTGGAAACGCTTCGCGGCTATTCCCAACTCCTCACTCCTCACTCCTAATTCCTAACTAAATATGCGTCGTTCCCTGGGACTTCCCATTACCATGGCGGTTATCATGATCGTTCTGGTGATTCTGTTGATTGTTGGCTGGACGATTTCGACCATTTGGGCGGCAACGTCCGAGCCGAAAGCGCCGACTTTTTTCTGGGCGCTGCTGCCGATTGGCGCCCTTTCTCTGACCGTAATTCTGGGGGGCGTTATCGTTTACCTCGTTCTGTCGGTTAAACTCATCAACCTCAACCAGCGGCAGTCCAACTTTATAGACGCCGTAACGCATGAGTTGAAATCGCCGCTGGCGTCTCTGAAACTGCAGGTTCAAACCCTCGAACGGCTCAACGTTCCGGAAGAGAAGCGCAAAGAAATGTATAAGGCGATGAAAAACGACGTCGACCGGCTCGAAGCGCTCATCAATCAGGTTTTGATGGTCAGCGTTTTGAAATCCAAGCCGGATAAAAAAACGGCTGAAACAACCGCCCATCTCGCAGAGATTCTGGAAAGAGCCGTACACAACTCCTGTACGCGTCATAACGTTGGATCAGGCTGCGTTACAATAACCGCCTGCGATGCTGAAATTGTTCAAAAACGCTTTGCCGTCGAGTTGATTCTTCAAAATATTATCGACAACGCCGTCAAATACGCCTCACACGACTCGCCGCAGGTTGACATTCATTGTCGAAAAACAAGCTCCGGCAGACTGGTCGTTCGCGTTGCAGACAACGGACCGGGCATCCCAGCGTCGCAAAGAAAAAAGATTTTTCTCCGATTTTACAGAATCGGGAACGAGCTGGAACGGAAAAAGACGGGAACGGGGCTGGGACTGTACATCGTGAAAATGCTCGTTCGACAAATTCGCGGCAAGCTGTTTATTCGAGATCGCAAATCCGGACAAGGCATTGCGTTCGTTCTCGTCCTCCCGCCCAACGTAACTACAAAGGAATGAAAGGCGGTAATGAAGCGAGTGTAGCGAGCGGAATTACGCATTCGCCGTCAGGCAAACAAAAAAGGCAATAGGCAACGTTCAATCGCTACTGCCTACTGCCTCTTGCCTATTGCCTAAATTAGAGCTTCTTCAGATAAATGTTTTTGAACTGAACGGTCATGGGCGGTCCGGGGTGAATCTGCATTCCGAACGTGCCGGATTTGAGCTGGGACGGGTCTTCTTCAATCGTCTGGCTCATCATGACGCCGTTGATGTAATGCGTCATAACGTTGCCCTTGACGACGATTCGATACGTGTTCCAGTCTTCAAAGTTGATCTTTTTCGCCAAGTCGGCTGACGTTGCGAACTGTTCCAGGACGACGGCTTTTCTGTCGGTTCCGATCTTGCATTTCTGACCGCGGCCGGTGAGGATTCCGCCGATTTCTTCCCCGTACATGATGCCGGTGTAGGCGTTGCGGGAGTCCATGTCCGCCTGATAGCCCATCAAGCCCCACTGACGGCGCGCGTCTTTGGCGGCGCGGTACATGACGCCGGAGTTGCCGTTAGTCAGTTTGAAATCGATAAGCAGCTCGAAGTCGCTGGCGGGTTCGCCCGTCCAGGCGATGTGCATGCTGTAGGGAACCTTGTGTTCCGGGGTCGAAACGCCGGTAATACAGCCGTCTTTAACAGACCAGAACGTCGGATCGCCTTCCCAGTTGGTCAGCGTCTTGCCGTCAAAAAGGGAAACATATCCATCCGGCGCCTGATTGTCTTCGGCAAAAGCAAAAGACGCGCAAAGCGCAAAAGCAGCTAATAATAATGTGAGTTTTTTCATGATAGTTGGTTGTTTGAGTTAGGAGTTAGGGGTGAGGAGTGAGGAGTTGGAAGAGGACGCGAAGCGTTACAAACGCTTCGCGTTAATTACTAATTACTAATTACTAATCACTAATTACTAATTGACTCAGACTTCTGGCAATTCCCAGCCTTCGCGACGCGGTCGAGAAAGCAGCTTGTTGCCTTCGGGCAGGTCGGTGAACTCTTCTTTGACCGGATCCCAGTGGATGTCTTTTCCCACCGGAGCGGCGGCGCGAACGATGTTGACCAGTTCGCAGATGGTCGTTGACCGCTGACCAATTTCGACGTCCGCGTTGGGCGTTTTGCCGGTCTTGATGCAGTCCGCCCAGTTTTCCGCATGATATACGGTCTCGTCGCGAGTGTTTTTGCATTCGTCCGGCAGAGACGCGGCGATTTCCTTCGGGTTGGACGAAACTTTGTGACGGTTGATTTCCATCTTGCCTTTGTCGCCGACAACGATGCAGCCCAAGCCGGGACCGCGGTCGCCGTCGAGTTCAAAGCGGACTTCAACGCCGTTGTCGAACCACATCTTCATTTTGGCGCGCGGGCCTGTTACGCGAGCCATGCCGTAGTACTGAACGCCCGTTTCCTCTTCGCCGTAGGCGCGGTTGGGATACTTCCCGGAATCCTGAACGGTGCAAGGTTCTTCCAGACGAATTCTGGTTGGGCCAGTGAGGCTGGTTCCGATTGCCATTTGCATCTGGTCGAACGAATGAGTGCCCCAGCCGGAGACGCCAAAGCACAACCCGCCGGCGTCGTAGTCCGCCCAGCGCGCCCAGCCGAACTGAACTTCTTTCACGCAGGCGCGAAGTTTCGCCTGGTTTGTCCACATGTTCCACCAGTCCGGGCAGTCTTTCGGGTCAAGATTATATTTCGGGTCGTCGTCCGGGAACGGATACGGTCCAACGAAGTTGGGAACCAGAACCGTTTTGACCTGTCCGATAGCGCCGTTGGCGATCTGTTCGCACGCCCACTTGCACAGCGGGAGGGATCGCTGCTGCGTTCCCACTTGAACGATCTTCTTAAGTTTGCGCGCTGCGTTGACCATGGCGCGACCTTCCTTGACCGTCAGCGCCATCGGCTTTTCCATATAGACGTGCATACCCATCAACATGGCTTGAATTCCCACCCAAACGCGCTGATGTGTAACAGTTTCGACCAGAACGCCGTCGAGCTTCTGTTCCTCGATCATCTTGCGAAAATCTGTATACCGGGGAATGCTGGGGAAACTCTTGGCAGCGTCCGCCAGACGGGGTTCGAAAATATCGCATACGCCGCCGATTTCGATATTTTTAGCGTCGCGAAGATAGCCGTGAAGGAACCCGCGGCCGCGACCGCCCTGCCCGATAATCCCAACGCGAACGCGCTCGCTGGGCGCAGCTTCGTCCGCCAAACCCAGCGCGCCGGCGGAAACCAGTATCGGAACGCCTGCCAGCGCCGACTTCAAAAGAGAACGTCTTGAAATCTTCATTTTAACTCCTTTTAATATTTAGGTAGGATAACGTGTTGAGGCAATGCTCCATGCCCTTTCTATTATTTTTAACACAATCGAAAACGAATTGCAAGAGCAGGCGAGAAATTTTTATTCCTCAAATCGAATCTGAACCGGGCTGAGCAGTCCTGACGGCTGAAGCGGGTCGTTGGGACCGAAGAAGCCGCCGGGGCTGGTCCAGGTCGATCGCTGCTCAGGCGGAAACGCGGCGTCGCCGATAAGGCGGTTGCACCACAGGTTGGCGACCGTGATTTTCAGGACGTTGTTCTTCTCTCGCAGCAGCGCGACGGGAACGTCGACTGTCCACGGAGCCAGCCAGAGCGTTCCGAGGTCTTGTCCGTTGAGTTCCACCTGAGCCATGACGCAGACAGCGCCCAAGTCCAAGACGGCGGATTTCGCGCTCAGCGCCGAGGCGTCGTGGTCGAAGCTCGTTTCGTACCGCGCCTGACCGGAATAGTAGCGAATGTACGGGTCGTCGCTTTGCGACCAGTCCGACGGCGTCTCGAAAACGACGGTCTTTTCCTTTCCCGATTCCATGTTCCGACCCGTCGCCGCGTTCTGATTGAATGTTACGCTAAAGCGTGACAGTTCAATCGTCTTGACGTTTTTGTCTGTTTCTGATTTTAGCAGCCCCGACAGCGGCGGCAGGTTGGATTCGTCCGGAGTCGGTTCCGGCTCGAAGACGACAAACCAGCTTTCCGACGGCGCGAAGGGAACGAGAATCGTCGTTCGTCCGTTGGATTCTTGCTTGTCGTCAACCCGATAGCGTTTGCCGGAGTACGGGTTCCACAGCTGAACGGACGATCCGGTCGCCCGGAACGTGCAGGACGCCGTTTGCGGCTCTGGCATACAGTTGGCGATAAAATAGACGTGCGCCGCGCCGTCGATGCGATGAATCCAGCGAACCAGCCCAGTCGATTCGAAGTCCGGAGCGATTCCTCTGCTTTGTAACAGCGCTTTTGTTGAACTGAACGCGGGATACGTTTTGGAATCCGCGTCGAGACTCAGTCCCCACGGCGACATGTTGAACGCACCCAACTCCGCCGCCGGCTGCGATTCGCAAGACCAGCTGGAATCGGAAACGACGGTTTTCTTCTCCCCGTCGAGAATTTCAATCGCAGCAATAAACGCGGCTGGCGACGGCTGTTCGCCCCCGTTGAACACCCGCGCTTCAATCCGGTTCTTTCCCGGCTTGAACGCCGAGCCGACAAAGAGCTTTTCCGCAAACTTGAAATTGCTGCACGCCCCGACGGTTTGTCCGTTGACGACAAGCGTACATTTGTTGTCGGCGGCGATTGCGGCGACGGCTTGTCCTGTATATTCGCTGGAAAGCTCAATCTCTCGAACGAACGTCTTTTCGACGCCCGGTTCAACTCGATGATAATTACCGTCAGACCAAATCCATTTTGCCTTTTGAATGGTCTGGTTGAGGTTGAAGCCGTCCTGTTCAAACTGCGACGGCAGCGATTCCGGCAGGAAGTCCGTCAGTTGAGCAACGCGTTTGTCTTGATCCAGTTCCGCCAGCGACGGCGACTGTTTCGGACGTCTCCCGACGATAACCGCGCCTGCGTCATGAAGCTGTCGCAGCTTTTCCGCAAGCGTTACTGTCATGGTCTCCGTATCCGGCAGAACCAAAACGGAATACGTCATGCCGTCCGGGAACACGATTCGACCGTCTTTGACCGTTGCTCGTTCAATCAAAACTTCCGGACAGCAGCCGTCAAAGTTGTATTCCTTCCTGTCGGGCAGCGAAATGAGCGACATGGCGGAATTGGGCGGCGTGAACACAGTCGGCGCGCCTTCCCTGTCCAAATAGAGAACGTCCGCCGATGGCAGTCCTCGCTGCAACAGAGCCTGACATCGGGCGATATAAAGATGATACGCGCTCGCCATGCTCCACCACGTTTGCGTTCTGTCCCAATGAACGCCGTGACGCGACAGCGAGAACCCCGGGCGATTGTCGTCGGTCGGCTGATGGAACATCCGATGGAAGATAAACCGGTTAATCCCGGCACACAGCGCCCAGTCCGTTTGCTGTTTCATCGCGCCCGGGTACTGAAACCATCTGTCGTTGGTCGACGTGAACGCCTCTGCGCCGATAATCTTCTTTCCGGAGGTGTGACCGCTGGAAACCGCTTCAATAACGCTGAACTCCGAACTCAACCCGTAATTATGCGACCAGAATTCCCCCATCGGGACGTCCGCCGAGCGGAACAGGTACAAGTCGCCCGCCGGGTTGAGGTCGTACGCCTCCGTCGAGAACTTCATTCCGCGCTGAGCGCCGAGGCGTTTCATGTACTCGACGTTGTTTTCGTAGACGAGTTCCTGCGCCGTTCGACGCAAATCCCAGAGAAATCGCTCGGACTTCTCGACGCTCTCGACCGGAACGCCGAACATGACCGGCGTCCACGGCAGCGGGTCGTAGCCGCGCTTGTCGATAAAATGACGGCGGAAATTCTCCGACCAGTTCTGGGAACTCATCTCCCAGCTGTCATGATGGAGCGTTGAGAACTTGCCCAAGTCCAGAATTTTGGAAAGGTATTCAGAATACTGGCGATCGAACCCGGACTTCTCGAACTTGTCACATTCCAAGCCCAGCCCGGAACTCGGCGCCGGACGCGTTGTCTGACCCGTCAAGCGGCGACCCAAACGCAGAATCGTCCAGTCGCCCACCGGAACCGTCCATCGGAGCTTCCCGCTGGCGTCCATAAACCGGGTGACGTCGATAATCCTGTCAAACGGGACGACGGCATCCGCGGGCGCTTCAGATGTAACAGGCGACAAATACGGCTTGACGCCCGGGACTGACGAATACGGCGGACGAAAAAAGAGCGCTTTCTCTTCCCAGTCGGCAAGACGGTATTCCTCTTTTGGAGTCGGATAGGCAACGACGGCAACGTCGCGATAGAAATTCTCCCACACATCTTTACAGTTGTCTAACGACCCCATTCCGAAATAGGGAACTCGCGGTTCGGGAACCGGCAACTCTACTTCGACCGCGCCTGGTCCGGAGACATTTGTAACGGAACAGCGCAGATGCTGCATGGAATCTTCCGGCTCAATCCACGACCCGCCCGCTCCGCACCAGCCGGGACCAGCGGGAAGAGTCAAGTCGATTCCCAGCTTTTCCGCCTCAGCCGCTGCGAATCGCCAGCAGTCCAGCCATTGATCCGACAGGTACTTGACGCCTGCCGGAACAGCGCCCAGCGTAACTTCCAGAGGGATCGCGCGCGCCAGCCCTGCCTGGGTCATCGCCGCCAGGTCAGCCGCCATGCCCTCTTTGGACATGTTCCCATTCATGAAAAACCAGTACGCGCCCGGTTTTGCCTCCTGCAGGGGAGAAAGGAAATCGTCCAGAATCGAACGGGGCGCAGATTGCGGTTCCTCCGCTGTTACAAGCCCCGTTAAGGGACTGGCTGCCAACAGCTGCGCTCCCGCCAAAACAGATTTCAAAAACGTTCGTCGTGTTGCGTTCATGGGTACTTTGAGATTTATTAGTAAGTCAGGGATTCAAAAATGAATATATTTTTACTAAACTTGATTATAAATCAACATTTAGAGAATTGCAAGACCTGTAAAGGATCGCGAGCGAAGAGCGCAAAGAAATGGAAGGCGGTAATGGAACGGTCATTGGGAGCGGAATTACGCAGTTCGCCGAAGGCGAACAAAAGCAAAGCCTCACGCAAAGTTCGCGAAGCTTTAAAAACTATGCGTTCTTTGCATCCTTTGCGGCTTAATATCTGTCGCGGACGAAGCCGCCTAAAAGAAAAAGCGGGAATTTTCTCCCGCTTTTCTCGATATACCACTCCTTGTTTATTTCATCTCTTCCATATTCTTTATTGTTTCTGGAATGTCTATTAGCGGCTGGTTGCCATCGTCTTCGATGAGATAATACTCAACCCCGGCTTCTTGAGCGGCTAGAAGAATTTCTTTAATCGGGAGAACTCCTTTTCCAACGGGAACGGAGCAAGGGCGCGATCCGTCAGGCGGGAGCGTAACGTCTCTGATGTGTAAGAGCTTGATCCGATTCGGATACTTCTTGATAATATCAACTGGATTGACTTTCCATGGGTACACCGCCCATGCAATATCCAATTCTATGACAACATTTTCGGGGTCTATCAATTCCATGAGCAGGTCGAACATGGTCTTGCCGTCCTTGTACGGGGCGAATTCCTGAGAGTGGTTGTGAAGCATAAATTTCATACCATGTTCTGCAAGCATTTTAGCCGCCCTGTTTATAACCTCAGCGTGATGACGAACTTCTTCTTCAGTCAAAGCGCCTGTATGTCCGCCTTTACAAGGAAGATACGCTGTACCTGCATACTTAACGCCTAATGTGATAGCGTCCTGGACTGCCTTTTGCGGATTCTTTTCCCATAAATTGAAATCGAAATTGTGGCTGACGGGAATAAGCCCGTGTTTTTCTACCATGCTCCGATATTCCTGAAGCGAATGTTTGTACGGCGACCAATATTCTATGTAGACAAACCCGGTTGATCTGGCTACCTCCAGCGATTTGTTCAAGTTTTTCGACGACAGTTGACGGTAAGAGTACATACAGACGCCAACTTTGCCCTTGAACCATTCGTTATTTCCAATAGTTGAAGCAGGCTCTTCCGCCATCGCTGAAAAAGCGGTAACAATCAATAGACTTAAAACAATAACAAGTTTTTTCATGATAACGACGTTCTTTTATGTTTGTGTAATTATTATTTACGGTTTTGTTTCCGGTTTACTATAAAATCGGACACTCAATTCAGAAATTGAAAAGCGATAACGGGTGAAATAATCAAAAAAGAATATAAACTCACGCGAAGTTCACAAAGTACACAAAGTTTTAAGGATAACCTAACGGACTTTACGAACTGTGCGTGAGGATTCGTCTGCAATACGGTATTCCATCTTCGAGAGAAGAGTAACTACGTTCGCTTCGCTCTCTCCGTTACCGCCTTTCATTTTTCGCGAACTTACTCCGGCTTCTTTTCCCAGCGCAGACCGGAGACGGTCAGTTTGCCGGATTTTTCCAGAGCGGCGCGGAGGTCGGGCAGGTCGTAGACCTGTAACGCGCCGTGGACGACGCTGGCGTACGGGGTTGTCGAATACCCGCCGTTTTCGACCATGTTCGTCCAGCTGACAAGCGTATTGACGACGGTCAGATGGTCAAACGTCTCCGGCTCGCAGAATTCCGCGTGCAGAGCGGGAATGGTCGCCTCGTTAATCGCGAGGCAGTCAACGGCGAGCGCCTTGAGTTCCTTCTTCATGTAACGGCTGAGCAAGTAGAGGTCTTCCGCCCGGAATCCAACGTAGGTCTTGTTGAGGTCAAAGGCGAAGTAACAGTCCCAGCCGTCCTGACCGAAATGATGGCAGTTGAAGTACCGCTGATTGAGCTGCTGCGTTTCGCCGTATCCGCGAAGGTCAACCGTCAGAACCGGTTTGCCGCTTGCCAGGAGGCTGTTGACGATTTGGACACCGTCGGATTTGCCCTTGTCGCTGACGAAAAGCGTCGCCTTGGACAGGTCGGCGTTTTGCGGAACCAGCCAGAGAGCCGTCAGATACAGTTTCGGTTCGACCTGAAAGACGATTCTCTTCGCCGTCGCCAACGCAGGGGTTTGTCCTTCCGCCGCAGTAGTCAATTCGGGAACGTCTTCAGACGACAATACGGTCAGATCGGGAAGGTCTTTGGATTCCCGGAATAGAGCCTGCTGACGAACCTTGGCTCGCATTTCGTCTTCCGGCGTCTGCGACCAGAGTTCCGCCCGTTTGGCGGTGAGTTCCCTGGCGTAGTCCCGGTTGATGTCGAACGTCGTTCTCGATCCGGGAATGTCCTGAACGTTGCCGGTTTCTGTTACACGATACTCGGCTTCCGACAATTCCAGCGTTCTTTCCGGTTCGACAATCGGGTCGGTCTTGTTGGGTCCGACAACCGCTTCGCTGCCGCCGACGAGGAACCGATGTAAAAATCGGGCGGTCGCCTGACGCAGGGTCAGGTCGTACCCGTGCTCGTTGAACGTCTCCGCCAGGTTCATGCGTTCCGGATACCCCAGCAGCCCAAACATGCGTTTGCTGTAACGGTAGGAATCCCACGTCTGTTTGATGGGGAAGAAGTCTTTCGTCGCGCAGCCGATCATGGTCGGTTTGGGACCGCGCATAATGCAGTAGTCGGCGTGTTCCAGGCCAAATTCCAGCTGACCGAAAACGTGCTGTTCCGAGTCGGATTCCGGCTGACCGCGGCGATACATGCCCGTCAGAGACGTCAGATAGCACAGCGACGCGGCGACTTCGATGCGTTCGTCCAGAGACATGAAATACGCCGTCTGAGTGCCGCCGCCGGAAAGCCCGCACGCGCCGATTGACTTCGGGTCGATTTCCGGACGCGACTGCAGGTAGTCGATTCCACGCATGCCGTCCCAGATTTCAAACCAGCTCGTGTTGCGACCCAACGCCATGGAGCCGATTCCCAGAAGGTTGTGAGCGTGAACGGAAATGGGCGGGCGGGGCGTGGTGAACTGGAATCGTTCGCCCTGGTCAATTGGGTCAAAAATCAAAGCCGCCATGCCGTTGAGAGCCAGCAGTGCGGAAACGCGCTGATAATTGACGTATCCTTTTCCGTTGGCGGAATGACCGCAGGCGACCAGAACGCCGGGCCACGGCTTGGGGTATTTCGTTTCGTCCGGCAGGAACAGGTTTGCCGTTACCCAGAAGTTGGGCTGGGATTCAAAGCGAACCTTTTCGACCGTGTACCCTTCCTTCTGAATCGTTCCTGTTACAACCGGGTTGAGATCGTTTCGTTCCGGGAACGCGCCGATTTGCTTAAAGAAGAACTCCTTGCGCTCTTTTTGATAGTGCGCGATCTGTTCCGGCGTCTTTGCCTTTTCGTAATTCTCGATCCAGCGCTGTTCCGCCTTGTCGAGCAGCGTCAGCATCCATTCGTGCATCATAAAGCGATTTTCGACCTCGACGCCGTCCGCATTCTTAACGCTTCCCTTCGGCAGAACCGACGCTGAAAGAACGCTCTGACTGACAACCGGCGTTGAAATCAAGCCGTTTTCGACAATCGCGCCCAAATCGACGCCCATGCTTTCGTAGAATTCGACAATATCTTTGTGAAGAAAGACCTTTCCCTTGACAATCGGCTGAATTTCCGCCGCCGACGCACGAGGAATATTGCTCAGAGCGTTGACGACGTCAAAGAAAATGTAACGCCCGGTTGCGGGAGCGGGAAAGTTGATTCTAACCGTCTTGACAGGCTGTTCGTACTTTGGATAGACGACGCCTGTCCAGACCGGCTCGCCCTTGTTTTCCAAATCGTCGCAGACGTAAACCTTGACGTTCTCGAACGTCCCGTTGGTCATGTCTTCCCGGGGCGTATAGTCGAATCCTTCGACGGTCATCGGCTCCAGCAAATCCAGAGCGATCCAGTGCGGCGGGTCGACCGCGGGCGCTTCAAATCGCGTATGCCAGAACGTATGCAGATTGCCGTCACAGGCGCGGAACGCCTCGTTGAGCCGGTTCTCGCTGTTGACGATAACGTCGAGTTTACACAGTTTCGGACGGGACTCGTCCGCCCAGGCGCAGGACGCGGCAAACTGGCAAATCCCTGCCGCCGCCACAGCCAGCGCGAAGAACGAAATTAAATGCTTTGTTTGAAATCTCATAATACTTGAAAATAGTAAAAGGATAAAAAGTTATTGGACAATAGAACGTTTGCTATTGTCCCCTTTGATTTATTCCAATGTCGGGTAAACGGGTTCTCCCTCAAGCTGTTTGTCTTGCAGTTCCGGTTCGTAGACGCTGTAGAACGGCGAGAGCATATCCAGCCAAAGCGCGATTCGATGTCGTTCTTCCGGCGTCAGCTTGACACCGTAATGTCCGTTGTCCAGCAACGGCAACAGCGGGGACTTCAGCGAGCCAAACTGACCGGGTATCGTTCTGGTCGGGTGGACGTAGTCGTAAAACGCCCAGTCCTTAAAGACCAGATTGTAGTACGACTGATAGAACTTCGTCTTGTGATACGGGACGTACGGCTCTCGCGCCAGCGAGAAGGTATTACTTTCCGGCTTGGCGTGACATTCGACGCAGTGTTTGTCGAGAATGGGCTGAACGAGTTCGACGAAGTTGGCGGGACGGCTTCCTTCGACGTCCGGCTGCGGTATGGACGCCGGGCGAGTAAACGCCGTCGGGAGGACGCTTGACGACCGCGTAATCTGTCCCTTGGGTTCGTGACAGCCAACGCAGGAGACGTTGTCGCCGGGCTGGAAGTACGTCCCGGATCGCATGGACTGAACCGCATTTCCGTTTTCGTCCAGCGCCTGGAAGAACACTTCCATCTGAGCGGGAACCATAAAGTGCGCCGAACCGTCTTCTTCAACGGGAACCGTTCCAATAACCCCGCGAACCGGGCTGATGGTTGCGGTATGGAGCGTCGTTCCTTCCTGTCGCCCGGTGTATTTCAGCCAGCCGGACGGCACAGACATGGCGTAAATCTGGACGATTCTCAGCGACTTAATCTTAGTATTCTCCGGCCACGGCTTGAGGCTTTGATAGACGTTGGCGATGGTAACTTCCGCTTGCGGACGCTTTGTCCAATCCCGATCCGGGAAAGAAATGTATTCCTGAGACGGAATCTCGCCCGGCTTGACCAATTCCGGCGCAACGGTCGGCTTGGGTCGAGCGATCAGCGGCAGGACGGTCGCGCAGCCGATTTCCGGGTCGCGATAAATCAGCTCTCTGTTTCCAAACCGGTCGAGCAGATAAATCCCGTAGTCGCCGCGGAGATACTTCTTTCCCTCCATGCCCTCGTTGACGCCAATAGAGTGGTCGGCGACAGCCAGAAACAGGTCTTCGGAAATCGGGTACGGGAACCCCCAGACCTGCGCTCCGACCTGACTTTCCGGGAACCCGACTTCCGGCGTCAGGCGTTTCAGACACGCCATTGGATCAGCATCCTCTTCCGGCGCCCGGGCGGGGTCGATTATAACCAGCGATCCGTAATTCTGACCGTGGTGTAGCGCGCCTGTAGCAACGTATTTTGACGAGTTGGGAATGGGGCGGAGGTCCATTTCCGTATTGGTTCTGTCGAAGCGAATCGTATAGTTGGCGTGCATCTGGCGCGGGTCTGACCCGTTGAGCGTCATGACCCAGGGATGGTGCGCTGCGGACGAATGGCGGTCGATATAATCCCAGCGCGTCCAGACGATCTTGCGTCATGTGACACAACCGGCGCCCATTCGTTGGTTTCGTGATAGCTCAGACAGCGCATATACGTCCCGTCCGGGTTCATGTCGAACACGGTGAAGTTGGGGCATTGACGTCCACAGCGCAGATACCCGCCCCGGCGTTCCGAAATGAACGCGATTCGCCCGACAAGGTCGGTTCCTGATTGGACGTGGGTATCTTCGAACCCCGCTTTTTCGGAGGCATAACCTTGTCCTTCTGTCCGTGCGGCTTCGCACCCGTTGGGTAGAAAACACGGATAGAAGTCGTTCCACGTTCCGTCGGTAATCTGCCGCAAATCGGAGCCGTCCGCGTTGGCGGTGAAAATATGGAGACATCTGCCGCGATCCCAATGCCCTCTGGTCAGGTCTGTATGAGCGAAATGCTCTTTGCTCCCCTCGGCTTCTACGTAAGCAAAGGCGATTTTCTGAGCGTTGTAGTCCAGAGCCAGCGTCGCGAACGCGCCCGTCGAGAGCTTTGTACCTGCCAACCGTCCAGACTGAACGACGGAGTTTTCCAGAACGTTTGTAACAGTCGGCGGAGCGTCCGGATTGAACGCGTTTTCCAGCCGGAAAATTCCCCCTCCAGGGAGAAGATGGACGCCGTAGTACTGGTCGCACAGGTGGCTGTAGGTGGCTCGATGTTTTTTAACGAACAGGAGCGAGTCGAACGTCAAGTCCGGATCGGAAAAGAGAATCCTCCGTCGAAGCTGTGCGATTTTCTCAAAATGAGCGAATCGCTCCACGACAGACGAGAACGCCGCGGCCGCCGGATTGAGCGCTTCAAGCTTGCTTGCAAACGGCGCGGCGACTTGCGCGTCGAGCTTTTCCAACCGCTCTAACGCGGCGGCGGTTCGACGATAAACGACGTCCAGCGGCGTTTTATCGCTGGGCAGAATCCCCGCCTGCGGGTCGTAAATCTGATTGGCAATAGCCTCGTATTTCTGCCGGTCGTTGATTTCGTTTATAAGAAGATTGTATTCCTTGACCAGTTCCGCGTTGGCGCCGGGGACGTCAGCGGGATTGACTTTGGCGCAGGTCGTAAACGTCTTGCCGTCCACAATCGGCTGAATTTCTGCTGCCGAGCCGGCTGGATAGTCGTTGAACGACGTCTTCGCCAGAACCTTGACGAACCGCCCGCGAGCGGGGGCGTCAAAGGTAATTGTAACAGATTCTTTCGGCGCGGAACGCAGCTTGTTCAGATCGCCCGTCCAGACGGGATCGCCGGGGGAATCCGGGTTGTCGTAGACGTAAATATCCGTCTGAGCGAACGTCCCGTTGTTGTTCCCGTCCTGACGCGGGGTGTAAACGACACCGCGAACGGATTGAGTCTGCTGCAAGTCCAGTTCAACCCAATGGGGAAACGGCGGCCGCTGGGGCTTTCGGAATTCCGTATGCCAAAACGTATCCGTCCGCCCGTCGCAGACGCGGTACGTCTCGTATGAACTGCAGTCGCTGTCTACCTTGACCGTAACATCGCGCAGTTCCAGACGCGGTTCGTCCGCCTGCGCTTGTAACGCGGCAAGAACCGTTAACGTCAAAACGAATAGGGGGAATAATCTTTTCATGGTTGTTACTTCTTCTCTATAGACGCATCAAAGACAGCGTGAATGAGCGACTGCGGCGGGACGGTTATCGTCCAGCTGTTTTTGTTATTGAACGAGTCCGTACGGCTGACGCGGGGTGCGACGTCGTTTTGTGACGATTCCCACAGACGCTTTTCCATCGTTCCGCGAACTGTAACATTCTCCGGTAGCTTGATTTGTACGGCGATTGGTTCGTCGGAGCTGTTGAGCAGACTGACGAATAGTTTGCCGTCTTTCGTCAGGACGGCGGGAACGACGCGGCTGTCCGACGACGTCGACGTTACGTATCGTCCCCGGTTCATGTCGTTTACGACGGACTTGTAAATCTCGTATTTTGTCGTCTTTTCCGGTCCGTGTCCGCGGTTGGAATAGACCATCGGATGCCCCGCGCCTTTCCACGGTCCGAAAAACAGCCACGTGTCGATGCCGGAGACGCCCGCGTCAAGATGGCGCCAGAGAATAACTGAATTGAGTATCTCCTCAGTCGGGTTGCGAATCCCGACCCAGCCGTGCATTTCCGTATTCCAGATTTCCTTGTCTGGGTCAACTGCGCGAACGGCGTTTGTGAACGTAATTAAATCGTCTTCTTTGAAATTTAAGCGGCTCCCGTCCGGCGAGTTGTGCGTTGACACGACGTCGATCTTTTTGAGAACCTCGCCCCGGCGGTCGACGACGGAGGGCGAATTCATAAATCGCGACATGCCGTCGCGCGGACTCCACGTTGACGGGAATACAATCTTGGGCATTTTCACCCCGGGATTCAAACGCGTCGGGATGTTGTCGACGACGTACAGAATAGTATCGATGTTTCCACCCCACATGGTTTGATCCTCGTTCATCAAGTCCATATACGCGATATCCAGTCCGTTTTCCGCCATCAGATTGAGGTAGTCTGCAAGGTACTGCGCCCATTTGTCTTTGTTAACGGCGCGGTACGGTTTTTTAATAATCCGTTTATGCCCGCCGACCCAAACCGGATACGCCGCCATTCCGATGTTGCTATGCTTGAAGTTTTCTGCAATCAGGTCGGATTCCGTATTTTTATTGTACGCCTCCTTGAGCGGGCGCGGCGAGGCGAAGAACTGGAGTTCCGGATTGTACTTTCGGAACGTCTTCATCATCGGAATGATAACGTCCGTATACGCTTTGGGATTGAGAACCCCTTCTTGCCGTTCGTAAGCGCAGTTGATTGGGACGCGGGCGTAATCGGCTTTCAGGTCGCCGACCGCCGCCTGAGCGAGCTTGTCGTTCTGCTCTTTCCAGTAAAACCAAAGGCGTTCTGCGTCCACGCCAAATTTGACCGTTTGCCGCTGCTGACCGGTGATTGTAACAACGCAGTCAGACCGCGGCCCGTCCGCCTGAACGCATAACGCGGAAAGAACCATTAACGTCAAAACGAACAGGGGTAATAATCTTTTCATGGGAATTCTCCTTGTTGGGGAGGAATTGAACTATATGCATTGAGCAATCATAAGATTATTATACCGGGTCGAAAATTGGATGTCAAGAGAGCGGAAAGAAATTCTTTTGGAGTGCGGCGCCTTGGCGCCGCTTTCTATCTTGACGGCAAAGCCGTCAAGTTGGCGCCCGAGACAGACGCCATCCAGGGGGAGGTTTTCGACTTACGCAATACGGTTTTCCCACTTCGAACAAAGCGTAACTACGTTCGCTTCGCGAACTCCGTTACCGCCTTTCATTTCTTTGCGAACTTCGCGAACTTTGCGTGAGATTTCTTTTGCGGCAGATGACTACCGCGTGCCGGGCTGTTCCAAGTCTTTCGGCGGGTCTTTGGACAAGGCGGCGCCTCAAGGCGCCGCATTCCCCAAAATTGCCAATTGCTTAAAGTCCATCGGCGAGTCTTCCTGGAAATGGTATTCTTTGACTTTGCCGTCTTTGAAGCGGACGATGACCTTGAGCGTTTTGACTTTCTTATTGACCGGGTCGCCGAAAAGAAGGTTGTATTTGCCCAGGTACGTTACGCTCTTGCCGGAGAATTTGTTTTTGACAAGGTCTGTAACGTCGATAAACGTATCTTCCGCGCCGTAGGCGGCAAAGACGATTTCTCCCTCAAAGAAGTCGTTGGCGTACAGGCGCAGCGGGACGCCGGCGACTTTTTCGGAGTCCCCGTCCTGGCGGATGTCGAAGCGGTTGATAACGGGGGCAGTGCCGACGCGGGGTCGAATCGGCGGGACGTGATCGACGACGTACGAGTCCGGGTCGTACATGGCGCGAATCTCCTCGTCGCCCAGGTACGGACCGTTGCAGTCCACCCAGGCGATAAGCCGTTCCCGGTCTTCGCCTGTTACTTTTACGCCGTGATGTTCGCCCGAACAGGCGTTATGAACGAGCGTACTGACCGGGCTGAACGCGGAGTAGGGCGGGAGCGTAACAATGTTCGCCGGGTCGTAACGGTCGTATCCTTCCACAACAAACAGACCCGCGAGGTTGGCGGGAACGCCGCGTTCGTCTCTCTTTTTGACGTCGCCCCAAACGCACTTACCGCTGACGAGGGTCAGATACGGTTCGCAGAACGGGCTGGATTCTCCCGGACGCGTGCCGACCTGTTCTTTCCACGGGTGTGACGACGGGCGGCAAATCATGTTGAGCTTTCCAAACGCCTCATTGGTTGGATCCTGATGGCATTTGGCGCAGTACTTGTCCAAGACCGGCTGAACGAATCGCATGTAGGAAATGGACTCGCCCGTTCCCCACGTTGGCGGCGTGAGCTTTTGCGGGCCTTTTTTCATCGCCATGTTCATGCCCTTGCTGGGCTGGTTGCCTTTGGTCGCCAGGTTGGATTCGTGACATCCAAAGCAGCCGCGGATTTCGCCCGGCATGACGTTTGTAAACGATCGCATGACGTGAATCGCCATTCCGTTTTCGTCCAGCATTTCAAAATAGACGGATTTCCCGGCGGGGAGTTCAAAGAAAACGCTGCCGTCCGGCTCAATCGGAACGGTTCCGAGAATTCGCTTGACGCCTTCCGCCTGAAAGACCGATACGGCGGGGCCGTCGTGCTGAACGGTTTTGTGCCACGTCGTGTACGTTTTGGGATCCATTTGAATGACGCGAATCGCCTTGCCCTTCTCTTTCAGAACGGCGGGGGCGTTGTCGAAAACGTTGTTGGAGTACAGGTATCCCGGACGGGGTTGGGCGCCGACGCCGATTTCGGGCCAGTCGACCCTGTCCGGCAGAACGGCGGGCATTTCCCGCGGCTTGAACGGCATGGCGTACCACGCGTTGGCGTTGTCCGCCGCATAAATCAGCTCCTTGTTCCCGTAGACGTCCTGCAGATACAGCTTGAAAAAGAGCCCGCGATGGTCGCCGCCGTAAAGGTTGCCGCCCGTTCGCGCGGAAACGAGCATGTATTCCTCCGACAGCGGGAAAGGCGCCTTGTACGCGGTAAACTTCCCGGCGGAATGGTAATCGTAACTCGGCGGCGGATCTTGCGGCCCGTTGCCGACTTCCGCCCAGGACGCGTCGCGGGTGATTCGTTCCAGCCCGTCTGGGTAGTTCATGCCCTTGGTCGGGTCGATGTACCCGACGGCGCCGTCAAACCAGCCGTGATGCCCGACGCCGGTAAAGACGATTTTCTTCGACCCGGGAATGGCGCGGGCTTCGGTCAAGACGTCCGGCCAGGCGGACTGGTTGCCCCAGAGCGTTTGCGAGTTCGTCCCGTCCGGGTTCATCGTCCAAAGAGCCTGAACGCGCCAGAGCGCTTTGTCGGTGTACTCCCAGCGCGTATAAATAACACGGCCGTCCGGCAGAATGTTGGGCATGTACTCCGGTTCGCCGTTGGCGGAAATGACGTAGATGTTTTTACCGTCGCCGTCACATCGCGTAACGGCAAACGAATGGGTCATCGGCATGCAGCGGACGTAGCTGTGCTGCCGCGACGAGCAGAAAATAATGTGTCCGTCCGGCGCGAAAACCGGGTCGAGGTCGTCGTAGTCGCCGCGGGTGAGCTGGCGAACGTCCGTCCCGTCCGAGTTGACTTTGTACAGATGGAACGACTTCTCCCCGACGGGTTTGTAACAGAACAAAACTTCCTTCGCGTCGTAGGACAAGTCCGGACGCCAAAATGCGCCGCCCATGCCCTCGGCAAGGTTCTTCTTGACGTCCCGCGGATTCAAGCCGATAATCAGCAGACGCCCGCCGTCCGCGCCCTCAAACCCGTTGCGATGACGCGTTTCGTGCCCCCACTGATCGGTTTTGTCGTCCTTGTCCCCGCGGGGATACGGGTTCTCAACCATCAAAATGGAATCGAAGTCCAGCAGCGGGTTGGAGAACATGATTTCCCGCTTGACTTTTCGGACGTCGAAGTACAGAGCCTTTAGCGCCACAGCGTCGTCGGGATTGACGTCTTTGAGTTTCGCCTCGAGTTTGTCCAGCTTGGCAACATACGCTGAAAAGTCGGGTGCGCCCGACATCTTCCCGATTCTCTCGGCGGCTTCCTTCGCCCAGCGAATCTCGTTTGCGATTTTCTCGGCGGTAAAGCTGTTCTCCGCCTGAAACGTCCAGTCTGTAATCAAGTCCTGCTGAGCCTGTTCCGGCAGTTGGTCAAACGGCGTACACGCCGCGAAGCAAACGGAACTGACAGTCAAAACAAATAGCGCTGCAAGGGAGTAGAATATTCTCATTTTATATCTGGGGGTTGAATGATTGAAGTAAACGCCATCGGCGGGGTTCAAGTATACAGATTATTGTATCAGAATGAATTATAGAAGTAAATAGGGGGACGGAGAAAAAAGAAAACAACTCTTCATCAAAAAATTTGGAGAGAGTCCTTGATTATTTTAGGAATAATGGTATATTTATAGATGATTTAATTCAACCCTTAAACCAAATCCATGAAAGTCAACGCATACTTCCTCATCTCTATGCGTTAACGGTTAATGCAGACAAGTCCAGGGAGTTCACCGACTTTCATGGTACATACCGTCATTACACCGCAGCCCGGAATTTCCTTGGAAACTCCGGGCTTTTTAATTGCAGCGTATTATATTGAGAATACTATTTCTCGTTTATTTTCGGTTGATCAGTTCGACCATTTCCGGGGTGAGGGGCATGTAGTCCCAGTTCTTAAAGAACATTTCGCAGTCCGTTCCGCCGTGCATTTGCAGACCGAGTTTGCCGGTCTTCTCGCATTTCGGGTCGACGATGTCGGACGTGCAGTATCCGTTGAGCGTCTGAACCATGCGGTCGCCGACGGCGATGGTCGCGGTCGTGTTCCATTCTTCAGGAACGTTTTTATTGCGGACGTTTTCGACGATTTCGTCATTGGAAACGACCCAGCCGCGGCCGCCGATCATCTTTCCCTTGATAATTCCAGCAGTATGCCAGAGGGCGGAGTCCTTGGAGTTGTTGGCGATTTCGTTCTGCCAGCCGCGGAGAACCCACGGGGCTTCCGTTTCTTCGGCGCGGAAGTACAGAGCGCTGTTGCCGCCGTTCATCCTGTAGGTAACGCGGGCGGCGAAGTTGTCGTAGTTGTCGTTGGAAATGACCAAGCCGTCGCGCTTTTCAGCGGATTTGTGATCGCCGTGCAGCGTTCCGTCTTCCATGAACGACCATTCCTGCGGGAGAACGAAATAGGCTTTTTCGAGCTTGTATTTGCCGTCGTCGCCTTTGACGAAGAACGATTTCCATTCGCTTACGCCGAGGTCTTTAATGCGAATGTTCTTCCACGCGACTTTGCAGGCTTTGCCGGCGTGAACCTGCAAGCCGATAAAGCCGGTCATGTCGTACGTGTCCATGATGTCGGCAACCAGATGTCCGTTGATCCAGGTTTTAATGGACGGACCAACCGCCTGAATTTCGACGTCGTTCCATTCGCCAACTTTCCAGTCCGCCTTGGAAGCGTCCAGACGTTCCTGCGGGGTGAACGTATCCAGCCAGACGTATCCCTTTGTATGTCCGCGGCGTCCTTCGTCGTAGATGTGACCGCAAACAGAGCCGGTGGGTTCGATTTCGCACTGATAGCCGAAGACGCGGTTGCGTCCGTTTTCCGGGCGCGTATGAGAACGGAACTGGCAGCCGGAGTTGCCGTTTTCGAGGAACTTCACCTGAAATTTCAGAATGAAGTTGCCGTATTCCTTTTCCGTGCAGAGGAACGTGTTCATCGGCTTGTTGGGAGCGCAAGTCCCAACAATCGTTCCGTCTTCAACAGCGTAGGTGGCATACCCGCCGTTGACCGTCCAGCCGGTAAGGTCTTGTCCGTTAAACAGAGAGACGAATCCCTCTTCTTCCGCCATGGCTGATGCGCTAAAGCAGACCAGCGAGGCTAAAAGCAAAGCAAACTTTTTCATGATGTTTCCCTTTTTATTATTTCGCTCTCGCCGCGAAAAGAAAACCGTTTTCGATACCGCGGCAAGGGACAGTAAAATTTTTGATTAATCCAACGTTTATTTTTTAACACGAAATACACGAAAAGAACGAAAGAACACGAAAAGGATAATTTTATATCTAAAAAATTTTTCGAATATTTCGCTTATTTCGTGTTTTTCGTGTTTAAAATCATTTTTAACGCAACGGACGCCTTATTTTTCTACTAAGCCCAGGAACTGGAGTTTTTCCAGACACTCGTCGCGTTCTCGGCATCGCTGCAAGCCCTGCCAGGACGGGTCGCCCAAGGCGAGGAACTCGTCGATTGTAACAGGAGATTTCCCGGTCGCGGCAATGCGCTGAATGACCTGAGAATCCAGACGCGTGAGCTGGATGGAGTCCATAATATAATCTTTGAACGCTTCCCACGTCAGCGGGAAGAGCTTTGAGACAATCTCTTCGCCCATGACGGTAGCGTACTGACGAATTTCCAGCTGAGCGTGCGATTCCATGCGGAGCATGAGGAAATGCAGCAGATTGTGGAGGTCGATTTTCCAGTACGCCTCGGTATAGGTGCAAAGAGGCAGGTCTTTTCTCGCCTGCTCGCGGGCGATGCCAGCGTCGATTCGGGACTGATACAAATCCCGGGCGGACTGCTGGAATTTCGCCTCGGACTCCGTCAGCGCAGCGCCCTGCTCTGCCGGGAGATAATCGCCGCTGCCTTGACGGTTGGTCGTCGCCTGCGTTCGCCATTCATCCGGCGGGGTAGTTACCATGGAATCAATAGCCAGCGAGTACCGGGTGCTGTATTCGTTAACGGACGCGGTACGATGTCGAATCCATTGCCGCCATGTATCCATCGGGACGCGAACGAGAAACTTGATTTCCGCCATTTCAAACGGCGTCGTGTGACGATGGCGCAGCAGGTAACGAATCAAAGTCCGGTTGTCGGAAACGGGTCGGGTGCCATCGCCGTAGCTGACGCGCGCCGCCTGAACGAGCGCTTCGTCGTCGCCCATGCAGTCAACCAGACAGACGAACCCGTCGTTTAATAAAGGGAATTTTTTCCATCGAAGTTCTTCGACAATTTGAGCGTTACTGGCAGCCATGGAGGTTTTATCTTAGTTAAAGGTTAAATATGATAATTGGGCGGGGAATCTCGCCCGATTCTTATTCAATTATATATTAATCGCTTGAAAAATAAATGGGGGAGCGGGAATTATTTTTGAGGAAACGTCCATGTAAACGCAATATCTACCCCATTTTACAAACTAAACGCGGAGGCGTCCGCCCAAAAATTCGGCTTGCGACAATTGCTAATTGCTTTGACCTGTTCCGGCGTCAGCGCCCAGCTGTAGACGCGGGCGTAGGCGACGCATCCGGGGAAGAAGAACTCGCCAGTTCCTTTGCCGGAGATGTCAGAGCCGATGCAGAACGACCGACTTTCCGGCGTCTCGGTATACGTCAGTTTGCCGGAAACGGCTTTTCTCGCCTTTTCCACCCCGTTGAGGTAGACGACAATCGCCTTGCCGTCGTAGACGCACGCGGCGGAATAGTACTTACCCGCCTCGATGGGTACGTACAGGATGTGGTAATGTTTGTCGATTTCCATCCAGACTTCCAGCTGTTTCTTCTTGCCGTCGACGCGGAAGTTGTACCCGCCGATCTGGGTGTTGCCAAACGGCGCCATCAGACGCGGCTCCATCTTTTCCAGCTTGAATTTGGCGGTATAGGAAATCGCGTTGGACAGTCGGGAATACTCTTCCTCCGTAAAGCGGATTTGGCAATGGTTTGTCGCCCCGTCAAAGACGGCAACGACGGCGCCGGCGTCAGGGTCTGTTACATACAACGGCGAGCCGATAACCTCAACCGTCTTTTGCGTCTTTTTCAAATTGACTGGCGCGTTGACGGGTCCGTCCGGCGTGAAGTAGACGTTTAAGACGTTGGCGTCCGGCTTGGCAGCGTTCTGGTCAACGCATTCTTCCGGGTCGGCGGGCGTGGCAAACGTCCCTTCCAGCTTCTTTTCCGATTCCTTCTCGAAACAGTTCAACGCTGTAACAGAATATTTGTACTGAGAGTTCCAGCTTAAACCGTTGAGCTTAACCGTCAGCGAATCCGGCATGTCGTTGAAGAAGTACTGCGACCACTCGTATTGACTCGGCAGGTCGATCCACGTCTCAGTTCCCGACTGAGCGTCTTTGGCAAGCCGGGCGACGTCGATTCGGTACGAATGGACGATGCTCTCGTGAACGTCCCATTTCGCCTGCGGGAACGTAATGTCCGCGGAAACGGGCGTGACATTTTCAACCGTCGCCTCTGCGTCGTCCGCCCAGTGCGGGGGAAGACTGGTTTCGTAACGTTTGTTTGTATAGATGAACTTATCGACCGCGCCGGGCTGAGCGACCACGTAGACGCAGTCAAAGAACTTGTTTGTTACGGCGTCGTAGACTTTCAAAACGACGCTGTTGTCAGCATGAATTTCCATGATGTAGGCGTTGCCGGCTTTCCGATATTCCGCCGGGCGGGTCAGTTTGTCGTACCGCATAATAAAATAGCTCAGCGTGCCGGTTCCGAACGCGGTGTACTCGCCCTGCCAGGCGGATCGCGGGTCGGTGGTTGGGTAATGTGAATGCCCGGCAAAGTCAATCAACCGCGGGTAATTCTTGAGCAACTCGCACAGGTCGCCCGTCCCCCAGCGGTCAGGCAGACAGCTGCCGTAAACGGTGCCGCGAACCGGGTAATGATGGATGAGGAAAACCGGCTTGTTCGAATTGTCAGCGCAAGCGGCGTCGAGCTGTTCTTTCAGCCACGACATCGCGTACTGAAAATCGCCGTCTCTCATCGTGCCCTTTTCGCATGAAAGCGTGATGAACTGGAATCCGTTGACCTCAACGCGCTTGTTGGCGGGCTGTTCAAAGAGTTCTTCCCAAATCTGACGGTTTCCGCCGTAATGGTCGTGGTTGCCCATGCAGAAAATCCATTTCGTTTCCGGCTTGAGGTATTTTTTGAGCGAGTCGCGAAGCAGCCCGCTTTGATCGACTCTGCCGTTGTCGGACATGTCGCCGCCGATCATCAGGACGTCGAAATTCTTGTACGGCTGTGACGCGGAGTACTCGTTGACGAACTGGAGCATGCGTTCTAACCGCTCGACTTCCGGCGTGTCGCGTCTGTTTTTATAATGGACGTCGCTGACGATAGCCGCCCGAAGAACGACGTCGTCGGGGGAATCGGCGAAAACGCTGCGGGGAACGAAAAACAAACCGGCGGACGCGCCTGCTGCTGCCAGGAAACTGCGCCGGGAGAACATTTGGGAATTAAGGGATTTGTTTGTCATGGTTAGTGAATAGGGATAAAAGGCAGTAGGCAATAGGCAGTAGGCAGTAGTAAGTTACGAGCCGTCTCGCAACTCGCTACTCGCAACTCGCAACTTTACTTGACCGTAAACTCTTTTGTCTGCGTCTGACCTTTTTTGTCCGTCCAGGTCGCGCGGTATTTGCCTTTGAATCCGCGGAACTGCAGCGTGACGGTTTCGGCGTCCGCTTTCTGAACGAAGTTCGTCTTCCATTCCTCGTTGATGAGTTTGTTCAAGGCGAAATAGGACGGTTTGGGTTCCATGTTGCGGGTGAACAGTCCGGACGTTGTCGGTTCGCCCGGCGCGCCGCAGTCGTCAACGACGTTCCACCACGTGATGCCCATCATTTCAGGGACGCTGAACCAGAGTCGATACAAATTTCGGGCGACAATCGCCTGAATCGCTCTGCCGTTGGCGTCGTCGTTGGGCGCGGTAATCGTGATTTCGCTCAAGTGAATTGGGCGCCCTGTCGTCGCCAGAATCTTCATCGTATTGAGAACCTTGGTTGGCGTTTGGATCTCCGCTCCAGCGGCAATATCCAGCGTCTGCTTAGGGTTGAACAGGTGCATTTGCGACCCGACGATGTCAATCTTGCAACCGTGAGCGACAAGGTCGTTGACCTGATCGGCATAATTCTGGTTGTTCGCGTAGTCGTTGATATTGAGCTTGACGGATTCAGGGAACGCTTCCTGAGCGATTTTGAATGAATTGTACGTGTAGTCGCCCGGCATGATGTGTCCGTATTTGCTCTTTGTTACTTTGTCGCCTGTTACAGCTTTTCCGTGATAGTCAGTCGCGCTTTCGTTGACGACGTCCCAGCTGTCAAGCGTTCCGTTGTAATGCTCCGCCAGCATTCGGATGCGATTCCAGTACATCTGGTTCATCGTATCGAAGTAATGCGGCGCCAGCTTGTAGATTTCTTCCGGCGTCATCGTCTTGCGGGCTTCCGCCGTCTTGAAGAGAATCGCGCGCTCTTCCGGGAACTGCAGAGAGACGTAGTCCCACAACCACGTCGGACGCTGCCATCTCTGGTTACCCCAGATAATCGTGTGCCCGTGAAGGCGAATTCCCTTTGACTTGCAGAATTCGACAACCTGGTCAGTCGACGGACGCCGCCAGTGCGGCTGACTTTTCGGGTTTTCGACGTTGTTCCAGAACTCTTCCGTGTCGCGTTGTTCGGTTTTGAACCGGGGTTTGCCCGGCTCCATTTCAAAGCGCTGCCAATAAAACGCAATCGTCGCGGAATTGAACAGCGTCCCGTACAGAGCCTTGTATTTCTCGTTCCGTTCCGTCGTGCCGAGTTGATTGAAGTTGAAGATATGCGCTCCGAAAATGAACTCGTGAGAAATCTGTTCGACTTTGACGTCCGTTCCCGGCTTGACGTCCGTCAGTTCGAGGACCGCATCCGCCTTGCGGTACTTTTCGATTCGTTCGTCGATGGCTTTCTGAACGTCGTCGTTCCAAATCTGATAATAGGCGTCTGACATCACGCCCGGATCAGGTTCCGCCGCCGGGTCGGTCTGAGCCAGCGCCGATGCGGACATCAATGCGGCAATCGCGCTGAGGGATAAAAGCAGTTTTTTCATGGTGGGAAAGAAGTAATAAGTGGTTAGTGGTACGCGGTAGGGACGCAAGCGTTCTACCAGCTTAATCTTGAATAATTTACATCTAGTATAAACCAATTAAAAACAGAAATCAACCCCCGGGGGAGAGAATAATTGAAAAAG
>JAFSMW010000173.1 GCA_017447745.1 Thermoguttaceae bacterium | reverse complement strand
GAGCAGTTGGGGCTGGAAACGATTCCCTTGTGGTTGTCGACAGCGTCCGGGTTGACTTCCGGAATGACCAGCGGGACGTCGTCGTGCATGCGGTAGTACGCGGATTCGTCAACGACGAGGCAGCCTTTTTCTCTTGCCCACGGCACGAAAACCGCAGCGACTTCGTCCGGCGTAGAGCCGATAACCAAATCAACGCCCTCGAACGCTTCGGGAAGCATTTCTTCTACGACAACGTCTTCGCCTTTATATTTAAGAATCGTGCCAGCTGAACGTTTAGAAGCAATGAACTTGACCTTTTTGGATGGGAAGTTCCGGGTTTCCATGATTTCACGAATCAAAGTACCGACGGCGCCGGTCGCGCCAACAACAGCTGTAACGTCAAACATCGTTTGTATCTCCTTATATTTGTGGAGTGAAAAAACGTCAAAAGTTTTTTCGCCCGCCGCTACGCAACGGTCAAAGACGAAAAAACCATATTAATTGAGCGGTATTCTATATTAATTTAAGAAAAATACAAGGGAGAGCGGAAAGAATCCAATAACAAAATGCGGAATTATGTTGTTTTGCTTAGCGCTTCAAACGCTCCACAATCCGATTGAAATTTCAATCTGCTCGTTTTCGACAACCATCCCAAAAACGTTTTTTGATAAAGCTCGCCGTTAATAACCGAGTTTTGTATTTTCTCCAAATTCGTATTTTAAATAAATCTCCCTCTTGACTAGACTTTTGCGTTCCTATATACTATTAGAAACAGTCGTTAGTGAAAGGCAGCGCTTAGCGTCAACTTATCACTTTTCGAATCCTAACTCCCAACGGTAACCATGAAGTCCTCGAACCATTACGAAGCCGCCTTTGAAAGCTTTCTGCAAAGTCAGGCGATTCCGTACATGTCGACGCGTGAAACCAGGCGTTCTTTTGCCGGTCAGGAAGAATACGGCTCGCTGAAGAACATCGATTTCCTGGTTATGAACCGTTCGTCCGTCGACGCGGTTCATCCTAATCGGCAGAGCAGGGCGCTGGAGGCGTCGTCGTGGTTAATCGACATCAAGGGGCGGCGGTTTCCGTCCGGGACGGCTCATCCGCAGTACTGGCGCAACTGGGTTTCGGAAGACGATCTGCTGTCGCTGTCGCGCTGGGAAACGATTTTTGGACGCGGATTTCAAGGTTTGCTCGTTTTCGCCTACGACGTCCTGGGCGACCGCAGCCCCATCGACCGTTCGCGTCTGTTTGAATTCCAAAATCGCTACTACGCCTTTTTAGGAATCCCGCTGTCGGTTTACTATCGGGAATGTCGACCGCTTTCTCCCCGCTGGCGAACAGTTTCCATGCCCAGCGCCAAGTTCCGTCAAATGGTTGTTCCGCTGGACGAGCTGTTGTAGGGAGTTGCGAGTTGCGAGAGAAAGTAATAAGGCGTTTGGGTACGAGCGAAGCTAGCCAAATATTTTTAGCCACAAAGAATGCAAAGAACGTATAGTTTTTAAAACTTCGCGAACTTTGCGAACTTCGCGTGAGGTTATTCCGGGAACTTATAACAACCCGGCGGCGCCTTAATCGTTTCAGTTCCTTTTCCTTCCGTCCAAGGAACCTTTTCTGTAACGATGCCGTGTTCAGGACAGGAAACTCGTCTCATAAAGTATACCAGGAATACCGGAATGCCCCACAGCATTCGAAAGTCAAAAAAACGCTCAACGCGGCTGGCATCGTAAGTTGGACAAGGACTACCGCAACGGGGGCAAATGCCTAGGCTATTGCTGAATGCCTTTTCCATTATTTTTTCGTAATTTGCAGCCACAAACCCCTTGTAATGAGTCGTTGAATTGAATATATTAATCATTGGACATTGACTCCTGTTGTTGTCAAAAAAAGAATTATATAACAATTTGAAAAAATGTTCACCTTTATTTTGGTGGTTTTTTACCAACAGATTTTGTTAGAGAGCCCTTATATTAAAAGGAAAGGTTCAACTTGGATTGATGTGCTGAATGCTTTACCCACAAAAATCCCTGAAGGACCAAAACCTTAACTTTTCTTTAGGAGAATGAACATGAGAAAAACAATTTGGATGGCGTTGATCTTGCTGTCCGCGGTAACCGTTTCCGCCGCTGAGCCGAAATTCACTCAGAAGGAACTGGCCTACATGCCGGCGACAGCGCAGATAGCGCTGTTCAAGGCGGGAATCATCACGCCGTCTGATGTGCTGGAAGCCCAGATCGCGCAAGTAGAACAGTACAACGGAGTTTACAACGCCGAACTCCGTGACCTGGAAAAAGAACTGAATACCTTCAACGCCGGTAAGATCAATGCCATTTGCTTTGACCGTTTTGCTGAAGCCCGCCAGGCTGCGAAAGCTGCGACCGAACGCTACCGCAACGGCACAGCCCGTCGTCTGGAAGGCGTAACGGTGGGAGTCAAGAACGAGAACAGCGTGGTCGGATGGCGAGTCGATATGGGCTCGCTGGTCTTTAAAAATGCACCGCTCTGCGACGATGACTGTCCCCTGATCGAACGTCTGAAAAACGAGGGCGCGATCCTCGTCTTCTCCACGACCGTTCCCGAACTTTATGTCAGCTGCATGACCTGGAGCCGTCTGTACGGCGTCACCAGAAATCCGTGGAACCTTGCCTATGGCGTGGGCGGTTCCTCCGGCGGAAGCGGCGCGGCTCTGGCTGCCGGATTCTGCACGATTGCCACAGGGTCCGACATGGGCGGGTCCATTCGAATTCCTTCCAGCATGAACGGCGTCTACGGCTTCAAACCTCCGTTCGGGCGTGTCCCCACTTCAGAAATCGCGTATGAAACGCTGGGACCCCTGACCCGCACGTTCGACGATCTGGTCCTGATGCAGGACATCGTTGCCGGACCTCATCCGAAAACCCACGCATCGCTCCGTCCCAAACTGGACTATCCGACGGAATACCAGCCGTTGAAAGGCGCCAAAGTCGCCGTGTGCTACTTCCCGCAATGGCTGCCAGGAGGCTGTGACAAAGAAGTCAATCAGGCTCTGGACAAAGTGGTAGAAGCTCTGAAAACAGCCGGAGCGGAGGTAAAAATCATCAATTCCGACTGGACCGTTCAGGGCGGTAAACTGGCGATTTTCATCAATGGTCTGCTGTCCACGGAAATGTATGAACTCATTGATCTAGCCGCAGATAAACAAGACTTGCTCTGCAGCAATGTCAAACCGTTTTTCAAGAACATCAAAGCCTACAGTCCCACGGCGCTGATCAAAGCTACCGCGCTGGGAGGCGAAATGCATGCGGACGTTCAGGAAAATGTGTTCGAAGACGGCTGTATTGCTCTGATCATGCCGACGCTGGTGACGCCGTTCGTTTCCGCAGCGTTCCAGGCTACTCAAGACGACGGCGCGATGATCAATGGTCAAACCATATACAGCAATGAGATCCTTCTGACCCCGATTTGGAATTTGCTCAACCGCTATCCCGTGGTGGATATGCCGGTGACGCTCAGTTCCAAGCGGGTCCCGATCGGTGTGCAGATCGTTGGCAATACCTTCGATGATCTGGCTGCATTCCGGGTCGCAGCGGGATTGTCCAAAGTGATCCCCCAGATGTTCACCGGCGATCGCTTCCCTGATTTCCGGGAAGAGAAATAAGTCCCTTTATGGTCCTTCAGATTTTGTGGGTAAAGCATTCCGCACATCAATTTAAGCTGAACCTTCCCTTTTTTCAAGTCGTGAAACGCATTTTGTACTGAATCGACTTGAGTTTTTCCGATGTTAAGCCTCTAGCTGCTAGCTTCTAGCTATTAGCTTGATAAACCTGATTCGTGCGTTATCGCAAGAAATTGGGATAACCAAGCTAGCGGCTAGGAGCTAATAGCTCATTTTTCGGGAAATTTCAAGTAGAAAAAGTATATTATCATTTCTATTACAACCAACGTCCCCGCGACTGCTGTGGATATTTACAAGAAATAAAAGAGTAACGCTTTGCGCAACTTCTTCCGTGGTTAAACCCCACGGCTAGAAATACTGAACCGCTAATGCGGTTCTAGCGGAAAATTGTTTTTCTTTTTCATTACCGTCTTTCAAAAACTCCTCACTCCTCACTTCTAACTCGGGTGCGTTCAAATTTGGGTTGCGAAAATAGGTAAAATTGAGTATACTTGGCAAGAATTTTTACTTTACTCAAGAAAGGAACCCCTTGCCATGACCAATAACTCTATTGACAATTTGACTCCTGCGGAATTGAATATCGTT
>JAFSMW010000172.1 GCA_017447745.1 Thermoguttaceae bacterium | reverse complement strand
GCGATATTGACGTTATTAACGGCGTAGTTCTTTCGCCGGGCAATTCCGTTGGAACGATGTACGAAACCGGCGATTTGACGCTGAAATCCGGCGCGTCGCTGTTGATGGAACTTGGCGGTACAGACGCTTCCGAAAACGACCTGCTGATTGTAACAGGAAATATTATCTTGGAAGAGGGCGCGTTTGTTGACCTGGTTCTGGCGGATGGCAGCTCTTTGGGACCCAACAGTACGTTTACCGCGATTCTGTCAGGAACGAACAGCCCCGATCTTGCGGACAACTTCATTGACAACTATGTTCGTTCCAGCATTTTCACGGATTTGCAATACGCCCCGCTGAGCAATGGGCTGTACGCGATTACAGGTCGCATTGACCCCAACGCCGTTCCTGAACCATCGACGTGGGCGCTGCTGATTCTCGGCGCCGCTGGGCTGATGTACTGGCGGAAAAGACAATAATTAGAGTTCATTTAACCCTTATATGACCATGCGACATATATTCCTTTCTCTGCTTTTAGCAATCAGTTCCGTCGTGTGCGCGGCGGACTATCAATGCGTTAAAACGGACAACGGCGCCAAGCTCGTCAACGGCGCTACGGTCGTTTGGGAACTGGTTGTCAAAACGCCGGAAGGCAAACCGTATATTCATCCGGTTGCGCTGCCGGACGGGCGCGTCATTTCAGAGCTTCGCCCAAGAGACCACCGATGGCATACCGGGCTTTGGTTTAGCTGGAAGTTTATCAACGGCGTCAATTACTGGGAACCGTCCAACGGAAAGACCGAGGTTATATCGTGGGACGCTGTTATTGACGGCTTGTCTGCAACTGTTACAATCAAGCTGCGTTACTTTGACGACCGCAACCCGGACGTTATTCTTTTAACGGAAGACAGAACCGTCGTCTTTTCCGCCCCGGACGAAAAAGGGAGCTATTCTATTTCGTTCAAACATCATTTCACCGCCGGGGGCGAAGACCTTGTCTTTGACCGCACGCCGCTGAATATCCCGTGGGGCGGATACGCAGGCTTGTCTTTGCGAATGAACCAGTCAGTCAAAGATTTCAAGTTGACTTGCGAAAACGGCGGTACAACAAAGCATGCCGTCCGAGCCAAACCAGCGTCATGGCTCGATTTCCGCGATGAAAAGACCGGGCAGGGCGTTCGGTTTATTGTCATTAAAGGCACAGAGCAAACCCGGTTCTATTTGCTCGACGGCGGTCATTACTGCATCATCCCCAGCCCTGTTCACGAAGGCCCGATTACCTGTAAAGCCGGGGACTCGTTCGACCTGGAATACCTGCTTAAAATCGGATATAATAAGTAACCCCGTTCCCGCTGGTCGCTTGCGGCGGAAGCCTCCAAAAATCTTTAGAACGTGGAAAGCCCGTCTGTACAACCGGCTCGGCTCTCCGCTCTGCTGAAACCCTCCGTCTGGGTCGCGGACGAACTCCGGCGGCGAGGCGCCGCGCCCAGTCCGCGCTGCCGCGCGTTTGCCAAAAACCGCTCCCGTTGGTCGCTTGCTCTTTCCTTTCATTTCTTTGCGAACGCCCTCCGCGCCTCCGCGTCTCCGCGTGAGATTTTTCTGTTCGTTGCACTCACGCCCACGGGTTTACACCCGTGGCTCGCCTAATCGTTTCAGTTCCTTTTCCTCCCGCCCTCCTTGCAGGAGGACAGAAGGAAAAGGTTATTTGACGATGTTCATTTATTGTATGTTCTTTGTTCCGTGGGTTTCACCCACGGCTAGAAATATTAAACCGCTAACGCGGTTTTAGAGGAACGCTAAAGCGTCTGTTTTTTAAAACTTCGCGAACTTTGCGAACTTCGCGTGAGGTTTATCGGTCGCTCCAACGCACCTTCCAATCCTTTTTTCTTCTCTATTTTCTCAATATTTCACACGTTTTTTCGAAAAATTTCCCATTTATCGCTATTCGATTGCAAAATTGAGTGTATAATATTGTATATAAATATATAGATAAACGATTCCCCTTTTTGCGCCCGGACGTCCCGCAGCAAAAGTCGTTTCAATAACCGTTTACCAGTTTTACACATCGAAGGAGTAAAATTATGGCTAATCCTAGAAACCGTTTATTCTCCCCTCTCTGCATATTAACTTCCGGGCGGGTTCTCTATTCTTTTCTGGCTGTTTTTGCGTTTGCTGTCTTTGTCAACGCTCAGGATACGGTTTCTCGTACCAATGCTTCTGGAACTGTAACGGGAACAGACGTTGCCACCGTTCAAACGGCAGACGGCGCCGCGGAAGGCGATGTTCTTACAATTTCTGGAACGTCTACGCATAATTCACTCGTTGCTCCTGTTCGTACATTTACGATTCAGTCGTCAAGTAATACTGCTCAGACAATTAACGCTGGAACTGCCGGTTGTTATAATTTGGCAGAAAGCGGCGCATATACTATCACGTTAAGCAATTTGAATTATCAAGGGAACTCTACTGCAGTTGCCAAAGACGGCGGTTTTATGTACATCAATAATACCGGCGCGGAACCTGCATTGACCCTTAACAATGTATCTTTTTCCGGGTTTAATTTAGGCGCTAATAAACACGGCGGCGTTATCTGTGTTAATCAAGGAACGTTGACAATCAATTCTACGGGAACGTTGTCCTTTTCAAATAACAACGCAACTGGATCCGACGGTCGCGGCGCCGCCATTTATGGATATACCGGTTCTACCCAAAACAATGTTTCTATTAGCGGCGAAACGATTGATTTTAGCAACAATACAGCTACAATAGGAGGCGGAGCAGTTGCCAGAACTAATTTAACGCTTACGGGGTCAACGATAACATTCAATAACAATAGAGCTAACAATAATGACGGTGGAGCTTTTCATTCAGGAAAGCTTACCATTACAGGAATAGACAAGAATTCCACTACAACATTTGAGGGCAACTCTGCCAATTATATCGGCGGCGCCGTTTCATCGTCAGATGTTACTTTATCTACAGGCTCATTCTATTTTATTAATAACACCGGCAGAACGTTCCATACTAATGGCCGCGCAGGCGCGGTTAGCGCTGGTTCATCTTTTACCGCAACAGACGTCGAGACGCTTTCCTTTACTGGCAACAAATCCGCCAGCATATGCGGCGCGTTGGCTTCAGGAGGCAACATTTCAATTTCAGCTAAGAATGTTACATTTGAAAAAAACAAAACAACGGCAGGAACTACAAATAATACTGATTATGGTATGGGTGGCGGTATTTTAGCAGATGGGGGTAATTTAACCATAACAGCTGATACGATTTCATTCAAAGAAAACGAGGCAACCCATCGTGGAGGCGCAATTCGGGCAAACGGCGGAAATGTAACTATTGATGGTAATACGATTTCATTCAGTGGTAACAAGGCTGGTAAATACGGAGCCGCCATTAGAGTTGAAAGCAGCAAGGCGCTTAATATTACTGGAACAACCATAACGTTTGAAAGCAATACCGTTTCAAGCAACGACGGCGGGGCTATCAGCGGTTCAAATCTTACCATTACAGGCAAAAGCGCCGATGCGGTTACGACGTTTAAAAATAATTCCACGAAATATATCGGCGGAGCGATTGGCGCTTCCTCTATGACTTTTAAAACAGGAAACTTTTATTTTCAAAACAATAAAGCAACAACATATCATGACAACGCGACAGGCGGCGGAATCAGCACAGGCGGCGCGATTAAGTTTTCCGACGCTAACATAATCTCATTTACAAATAACACCGGGACGCGTCTTGGCGGCGCTGTTTATGCAGGTAGTCTGGAAATGTCTGCCAAGAGTATTACTTTTACAGGAAATAAAGCTGCTGCCAGCGGTTATACAAACGGACAAGGCGGCGCGATTTATTGCACGGGCAGCGTTACATTCTCCGGTGAAAACGTCGTTGCCGAGTTTAGCAATAACAGCGCCACCAATGCTGGAAACGACCTTTATTTGTCCGGCTCTGGCGGGCTTACATTCCAGGATAACGGAACGTATTCCTTCGACGGCGGTATTTATATGAATAATTCGAACAAACCCGCTACGGTTATCAATCAGGCTCAAGTAACGATTGCCGGACGCGCGAACGATTCAACCAATAAGTATCAATTCTTTAACGTTAATATTTCCAACGGCGGTTCGCTGACAGCGAATTTAGACTATATCGATTCTCTTACTGGAATGTTCAACGTTGGAACAGCCGATTCCGCGGGAACGCTGGAATTGAACGTCAGCGAAAACGCAGTCAAAAAACTAAACGCAGATTCTGTTAAAGTTGATAAGACAGATTCAGGCGAAGTTGTCAAAACCGGCAACGGTACGTTGCAACTGTTCAATGAAACTCAAGATATGATTGATATTGACGGAGTGGTCGTTTCCTCTGGACGTTTGGATATTTTAGGCTGTATGATCGGTCAGATTGAAGTTGACAATGGAGCTGCGTTCTCGCCGGGCAATTCCGTTGGCGATGCAACGTTAGGCGGATTTATTCTCAATGAAAATGGAAAACTGTTAATCGAACAGGACGCAACAGGTATTGATACGCTTACCGCCAGTTCGTTTAATATTGATTCCAACTCCATTATTGACATCGTCGCGGATTCCCTCCAGCCGGGCGCATCGTATCCGATTATCGTCAATTCCTCAGATGATTTTAGCGGCGACTTGGCAACAGATAATTTCTGGAATGGACTTTTGACGCCGGAAAGCGCCTATTATTGGAATCTGAGCGTTAGTGGAAACATTGTTAGAGCGACTGTAGACGCCAACGCCGTTCCTGAACCGTCGACGTGGGCGCTTTTAGCGCTGGGCGTTTGTGGTTTGCTCTATCTGCGTAAACGAAAATAACTGGCAAGCCACGGGTGTAACCTCGTCGAACGTAAACGCTAAAGCGGGAGGCGTCTCCCGCTTTTTTCTTTGGTAGAGCGAGAATCTGAGAGCGACTGGGAATTATTTCCAGGGGGGGAGTGAAAATTGTTTCTCGTTGGTATATAATAACGTTAAATCGAGAGACGAAGTGGGTTTTCTGATCCGTATTCCTGCCTAACGTTTTTAAGGATATCCAAGAACATGAAAAAACGTCTTTTATTAATTGCCGCTACTGTTACAATGATTTCCGTATCGGCAGCCGCTCAAACTGACCCGTCAGCAGAGCCGGACTCGAGCGTGATGTCAGACGCTTATTATCAGATTTGGAACGATGGCGTTCAGAAAGCCATCGACGAACGAATCGAGAAGTATCGCAAGGCGGACGCAACTGTCGAACTGACGGACGTCATGCCGGGAACGGACGTCAAAGTCGAACAGGTTTCTCACGAGTTCATTTTCGGAGCGCATATTTTCAATTTCAATCAGCTCGGAACGACGGAACGGAACGAGAAGTACAAGGCTCTTTACGGGACTCTGTTTAATTCCGCGACGATCGGGTTCTACTGGAAAAAGTTTGAAATGGAGCCGGGCAAACCCCGGTTCAAAACCGAACAACGGGATACGGAAGAGTTCTGGAACAACGTCGAAAACCCCAAAAGTCAGCCGCACTGGCGCCGTCCGGCGACTGACCAGGTTGTCGAATTCTGCAAGTCCAAGGGGATCCGTATGCACGGGCACACGATCATTTGGGGAGATCGAAACGATGGGCGTCCAACATGGCTTTTTGACTACGCTTCCAAGCCGTTCCCGGAAGAGCGCGAGGTTCTTCTTAAAGCCTACAAACAAATC